>QIKV01000108.1 GCA_003233115.1 Oceanospirillales bacterium | reverse complement strand
TGACCTGTAAGTGTATTACTTCTGGTACGAAATATCCCAACCTCGAACCAACCAACCCCTTGCAAATCACAGAGTCTGACCGTGGTGCCCGATGGCGACAATACATTCTTTCGCAACCCACATGCTCGAGTCCGGTTACGACATACGCACGGTGCTGGAATTACTCGGGCATGCCGATGTATCCACGACGATGGTCTACACCCACGTGCTGAATCGTCCTGGTGTGACGGTTATCAGTCCGGTTGATCAACTCGTGAGTGTGGCTTAGCAAGGGTCATGAACGGGTGAAGGTGAGGGCTGGGTATACAAGCCAATGCGTTGCCCAAACGTGAAGGGACGAATACGACTGCTTGCCCGGTGGCAGCAAGGATTGGGTTTAGTGTCCTACACCCATCTTGTACTTGATGCTGCCGGCCACCGCGTTGGCGAAATCCTCAAGATTTTCGTAGTGCATCTTCTCGGCCAGCGCTACCAGATCTTCGACCGGCTTGCGCATCGCCGCGATCTCTGCGTGACTGCGGCCACAGCCTTCGCAATGCGTGCCTTCAGTGGTGCATTTACCGGTGCATGGCTTAAATTTCATAAGGGAATTCCTTTATAGAATGTTCTCCAGAAGAGAACGCATATCGGTTGGTATCGGCACCACCTTGTTAGTGTCCAGATCCATGAAAACCTTGGTGATTTGAGCCTTAAAGCACAGCTTTGAATCCTGTTTTCGACGGATCTCATAGTGAAATGTAGCGGAGGTGCGTCCGATCTTCTCGATAGACAGCGTTACCATTGCAATGTCGCCATAGCGCAATGGTGCTGAAAAATCTGAATGGATGGCGACCGTTGGGAAACCACGGCGCTGTTCATTGATCAACTGGGGGTAGGAAACACTGGCCGCATCGTCAAAGAAATCTTCAAATGCCTTGTGGCACAGGTGAAAAAACTGCGGGTAGTAAACAATACCCGCGCCATCGACGTCATCAAAACGTATCTTCAACAGACTTGTGAATGCCATTACCCATTATCGCGCAGGTCGCAGGACAGGGCCAGCCGTTGTGAAGGTTTAAAACCACAACTTTCAAGGAAACCCAGTAAGCTAAAGTTGTTCCAGGTCACTTCAGACCTGACGGATTCGACCTGCAGCGTGGCCAGGTTGCCCAGTAACTGGGCGAGCAGGGCGTGTCCCACCCGCTGTGAACGGAATGCTTTGGCGACACCGAGCGTGTCTATGACGGCTTCGGAAGCAGCGCGGCCGAACTCACCGAAATCAACCCGTGCCATCATGAAGCCGACCACCATGCCGTCAATTTCAGCGATCAGGGATAGCCTGACGCCAGATTCGTATAATACTTCCTGGAATTTGCGCTGAAAAAAGTCACGCCGGTCATGGCCGGTGATTTTCCGGTCAATACGCACGACCTGGTTGAGGTCCTCGTGGGTCAGGGAACGCACCAGAATCTCATCGCGCGACAAGTCGTCAAATTCGTTGCGGCTGGGGTCGCTGTAATCGGGCGTGGTGCGCTCAAGGATCAATCGGGGTGCCATTTGGAACCCGGTAGCAGAAAAAAAGTGGAGAACTTCAGGTTGGTTCCAGCCGGCCTGGGTTTGCAACTCTTTGCCGCCACGGCTGCGAATTTCTGCCATCAGATCCGCCATGAGCTCCTGCCCGACCCCGTGCCCCTGGCTTTCAGGTTCCACCGACATCGCATCCAGAACAGCGATAAGCTCATCACTGCCGAACTCGCCCTTGAGCATATGGCAGCAGATAAAACCGACCATGTCCCCGTCCACGATGGCACCCACCGAGATAAACGCGCGTGGATGCTTGTCCTGCGCACCGAATCGCTTGACGAAGAAGTCACGCCTGCGGCTGCCATTGGTGGCACTATCGAGTTCAACGACCTTGTCGAGGGATTCAACCCCGATCATTCTTATCT
Organism: Oceanospirillales bacterium; assembly: GCA_003233115.1. Lineage (GTDB taxonomy): Bacteria > Pseudomonadota > Gammaproteobacteria > Xanthomonadales > SZUA-36 > SZUA-36. Next base: position 47,314 of record QIKV01000108.1, on the reverse strand, counting down.
CAGCCATGCAACATCTCATATTTCATTTGTAGTTCTTCCTTGCTTTCCTTGAAGTCCGGGTTGGGTACGATGCAATCGTCAACCGGGCAGACCAGTTGGCACTGTGGCTCATCGTGCTCGCCCACACATTCGGTGCAACGCAACGCATCAATGACATAGGGGTCGCCCTCTTCGATAGCCTCGTTGGGGCATTCCAGAATGCATGCATCGCAAAGGTCGCAGTTGACTTGGATTAATAATGCCATTTTCCTATCTCCTGTAGTTCATCAGGAAGCCTTTGCCAGGCCTCCCAGTTGCTGGAGTTTCTCATACCGGAATGCGCCCCACAGTGCTGCGCCAATGGCGCCGGCAAAGATTGAATCAGGGTGGCTGCGCGCCTCAACACTGACCTTCTGTTTAACCAGTGATTCGTTGAGTGCGGCCATCAAGCCGTCATCCAGCGCCAGCCCGCCGGTAGCAAGTGTCACGCCTTCCTTAACTTTAATAACACGCAGCAACTTGGCCAGCCGTCCGGCCATCGACAGGTGTATGCCCTTGAGAATATTGGGTGCAGTGATACCGCGAGACACCATATTAATGACATCCGTCTCTGCCAGTACCGCGCAGATACTGGAAACCACTTCCGGGTCATCCGCCTGTTTCGACAGGGTGCCGATCTCGTCCTGCGCAATGCCGAGGTAGCGCGAGATGTTTTCAAGAAACTGTCCCGAGCCTGAAGCACACTGGCTGGTCATGCGATAACCAAGTACTTTACCACGCTCATCCATCTTGACGGCACGGCCATGCAGGGCGCCGATATCCAGTACCGCACGTGCCTCCGGCTCCAGGTAAATAGCGCCCCTGGCGTGGGTGGTCATTGAGTAGAAATGACCGGTCCGGAAGGGGATGGTTTCACCATCGCCGGTGGTGGCGACATACTGAATCTCGTCTCGGCTCAGTCCGGCTTCTTTTAAAACAGCGTTATAGCCTTTTTCCGCCAGCTCGAAAGGGTCGCGTTGACGTATGCGGTCGGCGCGCCGTGCCAGCCATTCGATGTTGTCATCTTCGACATTGAACAGAACGGTTTTGATCGTTCCTGTACCGAGATCTACGCCTGCAGTAATTGTCATTTCAAACCTCGCGTTTAAGCTGCTACGGCACGACGCGCGAATTCAGCCGCGCCCAGTGCACCTGTGTAAATTGATTCGGGGTCGATGTTGATGGTCACATCGCCATAGTTCTCCTTGATCAGCTTCCGCAGCTCCTTCACGGCCGCTTCATTCTTGGCAACGCCGCCGGTAAAGGTGAACTCGGAGGTCACACCGCCCGAACGGGAGATGATGGAGATTGCCCGTAACACGATGGCCCGGTGCAGGCCGGCCAGGATATCTGCCCGCTTCTCGCCCATGGCCAGCCGGTCACGTAGTTCTGCGCCGGCAAATACGGTACAGGTTGAGTTGATGCGAACGGTCTTGGTGGCCTTCATCGCGATGGGGCCGAGTTCATGCAGCCCGATGTTCATTTCATCGGCGATGTAGCCGAGATAACGACCACAGCCGGCCGCGCAACGATCATTCATCTGAAAATTAACCACGATGCCTTTTTCATCCACCTGGATACCCTTGGTATCCTGGCCACCAATGTCCAGCACGGTACGTGTATTGGGGTACATCAGGTGGGCACCCAGCCCGTGGCAAAGAATTTCTGAGCGGATATGCTCCTTCGGGAACGGCAGGCGGACCCGTCCGTAACCGGTGCCGACGACATACGTTTCTTCCAGTTCGATGTCCAGCGCTTCCGTCACCAGGTCACGGATGGTTTGCTGTTCGACCGGCAGGTCGACCTGTTCATCCATGACGCGATCGAGCGCACGTAAAAACGTATCTACGAGATCTTCGGAGGGTGGCCGGTTTTCTGTATCAATAATCGATTTGTCATAAATATTGATGAGCACATCAAACGGCAAGCCGGCCTGGTCTGCGACATCCTCTGCCTGCTGCATGTAGACCGAACCTGCGAGGTCACGGAAAAAATCCGATTTTCGTTCGGCACCCGGCGCAAACAATTTGGACAGCTCGGTCTTCATCCGCTCGAATACCTCGGCGAGCGCCAATGCGAGTTCCTCGCCAATATCTGCGTGGCGCAGATCGGCAGCGTTGTGAAGACAGGTCTGCTTCAGGTCCTCAAGCATGTTGAGGAAAAGTTCGAGGCGGAAATTACGTTCCAGTGCAGCCAGCAGTTCCTCGACCATGTCCCGCATTTCAGGAACCTTGCTCAGTGTCCGGTGGCAAAGCTCCAGGCGGGTACTGACGACGGCTTCGAGCTTGGAAACCTTGCTCGCGGTGTCATAGTTTGAGCGCGAGTTGGTGATGCCGCGTCCCAGTATCTCGCCTTTCGAATCCATCATGACCGCCTTGGTGGTGGTCGATCCGAGATCAATTCCGATAAAGCACTTCATCATGTATTCCTCTTATTATTGGGGCTCATGCCGCAGAACGCGCGCCCTGGCGCCGTTGTTCAATCATCTGGAAATAGCTTTCCAGCCTGTTCTTGACATTCGCTGCTGAGAAATAACGCGGGTCAACCAGGTCGGTTTCAATGAAAGCACCCGGTTTGCCGGTGCGTTTTTCCACTTCCTGCATCATCAGCAACTGGCCGGCAGAGAAACTGTTACAGCTTTTAATCGAGTTGATCAGTAAGCCATCTGCCTGGTATTCATTGACGTATTTTTCCAGCATGTCGACACGCTGGGACAGGTTGCGGTTGGTGTAACAGCCCAGGCAGTAATCGGCGAGGGTTTCGATCGGGTTGTCAGGATCATGGCGAAAGCCGAGGTCATAGACCCCGCCGACCTTGGTATAGGTGCTGGCAACCACGACCGCGCCATCTTCGTAGAACATCTTCCAGAATTCACGGAAGTTGGTCCAGTTGGGCGGGCCTTCCACGACCAGTCGATAGCGCTCGTCCTTCATATCGCCCTCAGGTGTTATCGGTCCTTTGCCCTCGGCAATACGCTGCTCAATTTCCTTGCGCAGCAGCTTATAATAGTTAACCGCTTTGTCGGTGCCGCGGAAGGCCGTAAATATCGGGCCGATGTAATATACGCCGCCGAAGTAGGCGTCAATCGGCGAAGGCTTGTTTTTGGCACTTTCGAGCACCCACACAAAATCATCTTCAGCTTTGGCTGAATGACGCAGGTTCTCACGCAGGCGGTCAATATCGAACTTCACGCCACTGACTCTTTCCAGCGCCGGTATTATGGTTTGCTTGAGTTGCTTGACCACGTAGTCGCGCATATTTTGTGTGACGATGCCGTCGCCCTCATAGGGAACATGCAGCATGGCGGTTTCGCAGCCGTATTCATGGCGCAGCAACTCGAACCACTTCATGAAAGTGAAACAGCCTGTGTATGACAACAGCAACAGGTCTGGTGCCGGCATGGGTTTGCCGTTCGGTGCAATATTGCCCTTGGACATCGAACCGATATCTGCCTTCACATAGGTGCAGACATCTTCTGAGTGCCCCTGTTTTTCTGCCGCTCTTTTTGCGCATGCCGTTGTTGATGGCATTGATCTCGGGCAGGTTATTGAGCATGTCAAAACACATGATCAGTTCATTCAGGTTGCCCGGCACGAAAGTCGAGGAAATTTTCTTGCCGGTCTCCGCGGTACTGGTCAGGGCATCATAGTTCTCCGCGATCATCGATTTCTGCAGCAGCATGGATGAGTCTTTGATTACTTCTGTTTGTGAAGGAACGGCCATGATTAACTCCAGAGTTTGATTGAGTCAGCAAAAGTCCCGGCCTGCTCACGAATGGGTTGCATCTGGCCGGAGTTTTCTGCGTATTTGAAAGAGATATGAGGAACCTGGTGCTCATCCATGCGGTCTTGCAGCATTGGGCGTTCCAGCAAGGCCGGGTCACAGAAGCTGGGTGCAGTAAAAATCACACCTTCGGCGCCAGTCTTTTTCACAGTTGAAAGCAGGTATTGGCCCACATCTTCTGCCCGGTCGCAGTACTTGGCTGCGGTATCTGCGGATGCATGCAGGAAAGCAGCCGACAGATTTGCGATCGGGTCGCCCTGTAGCGGAACCTCATCCAGCAGCCAGCGGTTGATCAGCATGTAGTCATCGTCAACGATGTAGCAGCCAGCCATCTCGATCGAACGGATCAGGTTCAGTGGTGGTTGTTCGCAGAATGCACCATTGATAACGATGCGGCAGTTATCTCTCAGCGGCCGGTCTTCCATGACAGCCGCCTCAAGATATTCAGTTAGGATCTGATTATGTTCTTCGACCGGCAGAACCATACCTGCACGCATCAGCAGGTAAACTTCAACTGAAGGCGCCTTGGAGGGCTGTTTGGCCCGGAAGTCATAAACTTCATTGATCAGTCGGCGGTTTTCGTTATAGAGCTCAGTGGATTTACGCAGTGCCGCATCGGTAATGGTGATGTCGCCAAGTTTCTCAAGGCCTGCCTTGAGCTCTTTGAGTTCTTCAATGTAATACTCGCCGCCAATGGTGTCGTCATAGTTTTGCGGCACGTCGAAGTAGCGTACATAGGTATCGGGAAACATCAGTTGCCACATGCCGGACAGGTTGCGGATCACATCACAGATGCTGGGAAACAGCATACCGTCGACGAAATCCAGTTTTTTGGTCAGACCGAGTTCGATGGTCGAACGCGGGATGCGGCAAATATAGCTCTGGTAGTAAGCATCACCGTGAATGACTTCCATCTGGTCGCCGCCGCCAAGTATCCCCAGTGGCAGCATCCCGGCTGCGTGGATGATTTCCCGTGGTACATAGACTGGCATATAACCGATGACTTTACGTTTGGGGTCGGCCTCTTTCCATTCACGTGCGCTGGTGAAATCCAGGTCATCGTAAAGGGTTTTGCAGCGTGCAATAATTTCAGCGGTGGACATGATTTATTCGTTCTCCCAGTGTGCTTTACGTTTCTCCACAAATGCAGTCAGTCCTTCCAACGCGTCGTGGGTTTTCATCAGTTCATTGATATATAGTTTTTCTACCTGTGCGATTTTTTCCTTGATGCGGTTCAGGTATTGCGCTCGTGCGGCTTGCACGGCGAAGTGCAAAGAGCTGGCACTAAGCGGTTCCAGATGCCGCTCAAACCAGTCAACGGCCGCCTGCTGCGGGTTATCACTGACATCCTGGACCAGGCCCATACAGATTGCTTCGGATGAATCGATGCTGCGCCCGGAAAACAGCATATCCTCGGCATTAGCCTGTCCGATACGCTCTGGCAACAGGCAGGAGGCAGCCGGTGCAAACACCGCCAGCTTGATTTCAGGTTGACCAAATTCCGCATTGTGACTGGCAAAAACCTGGCTGGCGCCACACACAACTTCCAACCCACCGCCGAGGCACTGGCCCTGAACTGCCGCCAGGATCGGCACCGGGCTGTCCAGCATTTTGATAATCAGCTTGTGCAGACTGGCGAGCATGTCTGCACATTGTTCCGGCAGGTGCTCCTCGATACTGGCACCGAAACTAAAATGCGGACCCTCGGCATCCAATATCACGCCATTCAGATCCGGGCTGGACAAATGTTCAGAAAATGCGCTGTCAAGTGCTGCAATCATGGTTGCGTCAATCAGGTTAGCTTTGGGTTTAGCCAGACGCAGGCGCAGCAGGCTGCCATCGTGCTCCAGCCAGACTTTAAGCGGCGTTTCAACCAGGGTGAGTGTTTCCGAACTCACCTCTATTTACCCGGCATCAGACTTTCGGTGAGTTCTGGTGTCCATGGCGTACCTTTGGCGAGGGCCTGGCGTAAGGCGACGAAATCAACCTCCCGGCCTGTTTCTCGCGTGCCTTCATTAAATGCGCGGAAGCCGGTGCGCGCCTCGGTCATCATGTTCAGGGCCAGCCATGCGCGTGAATCTTCGTGGTTGCGGTTCCAGGCTTCCAGCTTGGGCTTACGCAATTCCTCCAGGCTTTTGGTCATGCAGTCGGGGAAGGTTTGCAGCAACTTGCCACACATAGTTTCGACCGCTTCATCGAGCAGGCTGAGATCAACTTCACCGCTCTTCAGCAGTGCCTTGCCGGCTTTGAATTCATCGCCGGTCTTGAATTCTCCATGTACGATACGGCCGTATTCATCCAGGAACTGATCAGTGATGACCATTGGGTTGGCAATGAATTCACCATCTACTTTAAGTGCCGGTACCAGGTCCGAAGCAATTCCCAGGCGGTAGGCTTTGTGCGCCGAGAAGGGCTCACACAGGGTGCCGGAGACCATGGCCTGGCTGGCCCCGATCATGACCGGCAGGAAATCAGTAGACCCGCCGATCGCGGCTGACCCGTGCTTGGGACCCGCCTGGCCGAAGTTAGCCAGATCCTGGGCGATGGTAAAGTCACAGGCCATGCCGATTTCCTGGCCGCCGCCGATACGCATGCCGTTGACCCTGCAAATGACGGGTTTGTCACAGCTCAGAATACCGCTGACCATGTCGTTGAACAAACGCATGTACTGGCGGTATTCCTGCGGGTTTCCGGCATAGTATTCAGCATACTCTTTGGTATTCCCGCCGGTGCAGAAGGCGCGGTCGCCGGATGCGGTGAACACAACACAAACCACGTCGCGCGCATTTGACGCCGCCCTGAAAGCCAGGATGACGCTCTTGACCATTTCAGTGGTATAGGAATTGAACTGGGAGGGGTTGTTCAGCGTGATCCAGGCATTGAACAACCCGGGAATTTCTTCACCGTTCAGTGTCCTTGCCGGGCGCTTCTCATACAACACTCCGGCATCCAGGGGTGCATCCACCAGGTTGTGGTCAATCAGGTATCCGGGTGCTGTTTGCGAGGAAATCTCAGCAGTTGTAGACATGTCTTTGGGTATCCTGTGGTGCGTTCATCAATTCATGGAATATCAAGTTAAATGTATTATACTGCTCTTTATTATAAATAACTAGTGTTTTATGGTCTAAAAGTGGTATTATATTTCATATTCATTCAAGCCATCGTCCAGGAGTAGAGAAATGAATCGTCAGAGTTTGTCCATCGCACTAAGTGGCAGTGGCGGGTCGGGTGTCATGACCACCGGTAGCATGTTGCTGGAGGCCGCTGGCAAGGCTGGCTGGTACGGGATTATGACGCGCTCCGCCGGGCCGCAGATTCGTGGTGGCGAGGCGGCTGCATTGATCCGTGTGTCCAATGAACCACTGGAATCGCATGATGACCGTTTTGACCTGGTGCTGGCGCTTGACCCGGGTAGCATGGGAAGGTTTGTCGCTGAAATACCGCTGCATGATGACAGTATCATTATTTGTGACATGGCGGGTGGCAGGCGCAACGTCTCATTGCCGCAAACACCGGCTCGGGAGATCGACCTGCCAATGAAGAAGATGGCCAGGGCGGTCAAAGGTGGCCGGCCGAATATGATTGCACTGGGTGTGCTGGCGCGGGTGATTGGCCTGCCTGAAGCTTCGATCAGTGAAATCCTTGAAAAAGTATTGAAATCCAAGGGGCCGGATGCGCTGGAAGCCAGTCGGGCCTGCGTAAAGGACGGCTTTGCTGCCGCCGATGAGTTACCCACGTTTGCCGGACCGCCAATCGTTACCGTACCTGATGGGGAGCGTTGGAGCATCACCGGAAATGAGGCTGCAGGTCTTGGGGCGGTGCGTGGCGGCGTACGCTTTGTAGCGGCATACCCGATTACGCCTGCGACTGAAGTTCTGGAATGGCTGGCATCCAGCCTGCCGAAGCTGGGTGGTGTGCTGGTGCAGGCCGAAGACGAACTGGCCTCAATTAACCAGATCATTGGCGCTTCTTATGGCGGCCTGCCTGCGCTGACAGCAACATCGGGCCCGGGCCTGGCATTGATGACCGAATCAATCGGGCTGTCCGTTTGTTCGGAAGTGCCGGTCGTGGTACTGGATGTCATGCGCTGCGGTCCGTCTACCGGAATCGCAACCAAGAACGAGCAGACTGATTTGAATATCGCGCTCAATGGCCTGCATGGTGACGCGCCGCACCTGGTGCTGGCACCCACCTCGCTAACGGATTGCATATTTACAACCCAATGGGCCGTCCACCTCGCCGAAGCCATGCAGGCGCCAGCCATCGTGTTGTCGGACCAGTCCCTGGGCCAGACGCGGGCCATTGTGAACAAGCCCGCAGACGTTGCCTTCATCGCCAGGCGGGTGGTACCGGAATTGGCCACCGGGCCGTATCAGCGTTATGCCATCGGAGCATCAGGTGTATCGCCCATGTCCATACCCGGGCAGCCCGGCGGGCAGTACACCGCTGATGGTCTCGAACACACCGAAACCGGCGCACCTTCAAGTTTATATGATGATCACCTGGCGCAGCTCGATAAACGCAGTAACAAGATACACAGCTTCAACTACGGTGAGCACTGGGCTGATGTTGATGGTACGGGTGACACGATGGTCATCACCTGGGGATCAGCCTGTGGGCCGGTCAGGGAGGCGCTGGCGCGTTTGCGTGCGAGTGGCACGGATATAAAAATGCTGGCGCTACGCCTGCTGGCACCGGAGCGGCCAGAGCATATGAATGCAGTGCTCGCAGGTATCAAGCGGATCCTGATTGTCGAGCAAAGCCACTCAAAACAATTTTACCGCTATTTGAGGGCCGCCTACGATTTGCCGGGTGAGGTCAAATTATTCAACCGGCCTGGTCCGCTGGCATTCAAGCCGGCTGAAATTATTGAGCAGTTGGCAGATTGGTGCCGGGAGAATGAATCATGACAGATAGCACCGCATGCGCACGTCTTGAGCCGCGTGAATACAAGTCAGGTGTCAAGCCGGTCTGGTGTCCCGGCTGTGGCGACTTCGCCGTGCTTGGTTCATTGACCAAGGCACTTTCGGGTTTGCGCATCGCCCCTGAGAATGTCGCCATTATTTCGGGTATCGGCTGTTCATCCAGAATGCCGACTTACCTGAGTACTTACGGATTCCACGGTGTTCATGGGCGTGCACTGGCTTTGGCCACGGGCCTCAAGGTGGCGCGGCCGGACTTGACGGTCATAGCCGCCGGTGGTGACGGTGATGGGTTTTCTATTGGTGGCAACCACTTTTTGCATACCTGCCGGCGTAATCCGGATATGACTTATATTGTCATGGACAACCAGGTGTATGGCATGACCAAGGGCCAGGCATCACCGACCACCGAGCCCAACTGGGAGCGGGGCAAGCTGACACCCAGTGGTACCGGTATCAACCCGTTCCAGCCACTGGTTATCGCGCTGGCATCGGGGGCTAATTTCATTGCCCGTTGTTCGAGCTCAGACCAGAACGGTACAGCCAGAACCATCGTGGAAGCGATCAGGCACCCCGGTTTTTCGCTGGTACAGGTGCTCAGTCCCTGCGTGACGTTCCGGCCGGAACAGAGGGACTGGAAGAAACTGGTGCAGCCCGCTCCGGTTGAGGCTACTTCGGACCCGGCCCGTGCGGCACGGCGTCTGTTAACTGACAAGGGCCTGTATACCGGTGTACTTTTCAAGGGCAACCGGGCACCGTATCAGCCCTCGCTTGAATCCAGTATCGACACTATTGCAGAGTTAGATGAGGAGTTCCGGCTATGACCGACAATACGAATGATCAAAAGCAAATAATCGGCACAACCGAAGAACTGCTGGCCTACTCGCTGGCCATGGAGGAAGAGGCGGTTGAACGGTTTAACGAACTGGCGGACCAGATGGAAGTCCACAACAATCACGAGGTAGCCGACCTTTTTTACAAGCTCGCCGAAATAGAAGGCAAGCATGTGGAAAACGTCAACCGGGCGGCAGCGGGAAAGGAGTTGCCGGATTTACTTGCCTGGGAGTTTGACTGGATTGATGAAGGTGAGTCGCCGGAAGGCGGGTCGCTGGAAGATGCCCATTACCTGATGCAACCCTGGCATGCCATTGAACTGGCCAAGCGTGGTGAGCAACGGGCCGTTGCCTTTTTCAAACACGTGGCCAGCAATGCAACCGACAAAGCGGTTGAGAAAATGGCCCGCGAACTGGTCGCCGAGGAAGAAGAGCACGTCGCACTACTGGAACAGTGGCAGGAGCGCTTTCCCAAGCCGGAAGACGATTGGGATGATGACCTGGACCCGCCGATAATTTTGGAGTAAATCATGAGTCATACAATTACGCGCTGGGAGATGCGTGCAGCGAATGAACCGCTGGTAGAAACGGAAGCCACTATTGATGACCCGGGCGTGGGCGAGGTACTGGTGGAAGTTGCCGGCTGTGGTGTTTGCCATACGGACCTGGGCTTTTATTATGATGGCGTACGCACCCGCCATCCGTTGCCGCTGACGCTGGGCCATGAAATCAGTGGCCGGGTGATTGCGGCGGGTGAGGGTGCTGAACAATGGCAGGACGCGGCGGTGATCATTCCCGCAGTCATGCCCTGCGGTGAGTGTGATGTGTGCAAGCGTGGCATGGGAAATATCTGTGCGCGGCAATTGATGCCGGGAAATGATATGCATGGCGGCTTCGCCAGCCACATCGTGGTTCCGGCCCACGGGCTTTGCCGCGTTGATGAGCAGCGTTTGGCTGCGACCGGGCTGGTGCTCGCGGATCTGTCGGTCATTGCCGATGCGGTGACCACGCCATACCAGTCAGCAGCCCAGCTTGGCATTCAGGCAGGCGACCTGGCCATCGTCGTTGGAGTCGGCGGGGTCGGTGGCTACGCCGTGCAAATTGCCAGTGCCATGGGTGCGAAAGTAGTTGCGATCGATATTGCACAAGATAAGCTCGACAGGCTGCAGGAATACGGCGCTGACCTGATTCTGAATTCACGTGATATCAGTGGTCGTGACCTGAAAAAGGCGGTTAAGGCATTCGCCAGGGAAAATGGCCTGCGGCAGACAGAATGGAAGATTTTTGAATGTTCCGGCAGCGCTCCGGGCCAACTGACGGCCTATGGCCTGCTGACCTTCGGGGCCAGGCTGGCCGTGGTCGGGTTCACGATGGACAAGGTGGAGGTGCGCCTGTCCAACCTGATGGCCTTCCATGCAACAGCAGTCGGAAACTGGGGCTGTTTGCCCGAATATTATCCGCCGGCACTGGACCTCGTGCTGGATGGAAAAGTATCGATGGGCGTGTTTATCCGGCAATACCCATTGTCACAGATCAACGAAGTATTCACAGCGGCGCATGCCGGTGAAATTACCCAGCGGCCAGTCCTCGTTCCCTAACAGCCCGTTGGATATGATATGACCGAAACAGCCCTGGATACCTCTGATAATTTGCTCGAACCGCTTGGCCGCAAGGTGAGGGTGCTGCGTGCCGGTCGCGGCATGACACGCAAGATGCTGGCGGCTGACTCAGCGGTTTCAGAACGTTACCTGGCCCAGCTTGAACAGGGCAAGGGCAATATCTCGATTGGCCTGCTGCAGCGGGTGGCGATGGCCTTGAGGACAGATATTGTCGACCTGCTGCAAGCCGGCAATGAGATCACCGCCGAACAAGTCCTGATCAATGAATTTGTGCAGGGCCTGGACAGCGATGATCAGCACCGTGCGCTGCAGTTGCTTTATCAGAATTTTTCTGCCTCACAGGAGTGCAAACGCATCGCGCTGGTCGGTATGCGCGGGGCCGGCAAGACCAGCCTCGGCAGCCGCCTGGCTGAACACCTGGATGTGCCTTTTATACAACTGGTCACCGAAATTGAGCGGCTGGCCGGCATGCCGGTAGCAGAAATCCTTTCCCTGTCAGGCCAGGATGGTTATGGCCGCCTGGAGGAGAAAGCCCTGTTCGAGGTGCTGGCGCGCCTGGAAAAATGTGTTATCGAGACCGGTGGCAGCATCGTCACTGAAAGCAGTGTGTTCAATGTCTTGCTAACCACCTGCCAGGTGGTTTGGATCAAAGCCCTGCCCGAGGAGCACATGCAGCGTGTCATCGACCAGGGCGACCTGCGGCCGATTGAGAACAATGATGACGCGATGGCCGACCTGCGCCGTATTCTTGAGGCCCGCGAACCGTTCTATGCGCAGGCACATGCGGTCATAAATACTGCAGGCAGCAGTCTGGAAGAAAGCTTCAGACAACTGACTTCGGCCTTGTCCTGGCCCGCTATTTGATGAGAAAAAACTGACCTTAAAAGTTTTTACTCTGACCTCCGGCAAGCTGGTCTGGGTCCGGCACATTTCACCAGGCCGGCAAAAGCTGCAGTATGAAATGAATCTGAAACAGGCAAGAGTGGAACTTGCGACCCTGCGTTATAGGGTAGACACTACACTAGAGATTCTGGGCGGTACCCGGCCTAAGGAGGAAGGTTAATGAAAATGAAGACCAGAAATTGGATTGCAACCCTGCTGGGATGCCTTATTGCGCTGCCAGTTCTGGCTGCCGGTAGTGATAAAGCAGAGGGAAATGCACGACCGGTGCCGAAGGAGATGGCCGACTTCACCAGCACGGGGGAAGTCCAGAAATGCCTCAGTTTTATCCGTATTGATCGCACTAAAGTGTGGGATGACTGGCACATCCTCTTTAAAATGCGTAACGGCGATTTTTGGCTCAACGCACTGCCGCAAAAATGTTCACGTCTTGGCCGTGAAGGTAGCTTTATGTACAAGAATGCCATCAATCAGTTATGCAATATGGACATCATTACCGTTCTTGATACCTCTACCCAAATGAAGGGTCCCAGTTGCAGCCTGGGTGATTTCCAAAAAGTCGAAAAGAAAGGCCAAACAGAAGAATAGAATACCTGTAGCCTGAGCACTTTCCCTGCCCAGGCTATTGTTTAATCAGGGAATTAAACGCGTTTTGGCTTATTTCTGCTGGTTACAGTATCTCCTGTCCGGTTTCGCCAGCAACAGCGCAAATCCTGGATCCTTTATAAACAGCATAGTGCAAATGTATCTGCCTCTCTCTAAAGCCTCGTCAATCCTGATTATTTACGCAATTATTCCCTGCTGCCGGACATTTCTGGATGCGTCTTGACAGTATATATATATCGGTATAAGGTTGTATATACAGCTATGACATATGGAAGGTCAGAGCTGGGTAATAAGCGTTCTGGGTTTGAGGAGTGCAATTTCCACAGATGCCTGATAGTGATCTAAGTTGAGTACTCGCCAGGAGGTGTTGGGGCTGGTTTGTGTCTTTGGGAGTTGTGTATTTGGGTATGCACAAAAGATGTCACGAGGAGTTGAAATGAACTTTCATAGAAAAATGGTGCTGGCGCTCGCGTTAGGCGCCAGCGCGAGCGCGTTGTATATATCACCTGTTCTGGCACAGGATGATGATGAAGAAGATGAAGCGGCTGTTGAAGAGGTAGTGGTTACCGGCAGCCGCATTCCCCGTAAGGATTTGACCAGTGTAGGTCCTGTTACGACGATTGATCAGCTACAAATTGAAGCGGTTGGCACCAACAACCTGGAAACACTGTTGCAGCGTATTCCGGCGGCTGCCGGCTTCGGTGGTAATTCCACCAGCGCTTATTGGGTGTCCAACGGCTGGGGAACACCGCAGATTAACCTGCGGGGTCTTGGCGTTAACAGAACACTGGTTTTACTGAATGGGCGTCGCATCGTCTATGGCGGTACAGGCGCCAACAGCGCAGTTGACCTTTCCATGATCCCGATGTCACTGGTCTCCCGTATTGAAGTGCTGAAAGATGGTGCCTCCGCCACCTATGGCGCTGATGCCGTTGCCGGTGTTGTCAACATTATTACAAAAACCAGCTTTGATGGTCTGGAACTCAGGACCAAATATGGCATGACCGATGAGCGTGACGGTGAAGAATTGGTTCTGGATCTGACCTGGGGTGTGCAGAACGACAAGGGCAATCTCATGGTAAACGTCAGCTATCAGGACACCAAGGCTGCCCCCCTGTGGATTAAAAGCCGGGCACCATGCCCTGGAATGCCGACCAAGGATGGCTTTGTCTGCAATGCGCTCAGCTCATCGACGATCGGTGGTCGAGGCACTGTTCCGAGCGGATACGTGATGCCTGACGGCACGGTCACGACGGGGCCAACGCGCATCAACTTCAATCAAGATCCAAACGGCAACGGCGATGCCTTCCATGTTTATAACGGTACGGTTGATGGCTTTAACTACAACGAATATTTCAATGCATCGAACCCTCTGAGGCGCCTGAGTTTTACCACGCTGGGTGACTATGAACTTTCGGACTCAGCCAGTCTTTTTGTTGAGTTACTGTATACTAAACGCTGGTCTCACCAGCCTGCTTCACCGGCAACCTTGCGGAACCTGAAGTTCTCGGCTGACCAGCCCACCAATCCCACCGGGATTGACTTTGTACTGGAGCGCCGTCGCCTGTTGGAAAATGGCGCACGTTACTTCCAACAGGAAACAGATACCTTCCGCATCGTGACTGGCCTCAAAGGAACCTTTGGCGATGACTGGAGTTACGAGGCAGCCTTCAACTGGGGCTATAACACCGGTACCGATGCGATCCTGAACAACATCAATACCGGTCGCCTGGCAAAGACCCTGGACACATCCATATGTGGCAGTAACGGCATACCTTGCGCCGATCTGTTCGGATATGGAGATGTCACGCAACAAGTACTGGACTATATTGTCTTTACCCAAACGGGTACGGGCGGGAATGAACAGCTATCCCTGACTGCCAATGTTACCGGCGAGCTGTTTGAGATGCCCGCCGGACCGGTTGGTGTCGCTTTCGGAGTTGACTGGCGGAAGGAGAGAGGCTGGCGCAACCCCGACTCACTGGCGGTTGCCGGCGAGGCGCTGGGCAATCAGCAGGATCCGATCTCCGGTAGAGTGGTAGCCAAGGAAATTTATGCTGAAACGCATGTGCCCTTGCTTACCGATATCCCATTGGTCAGGGAGCTTGCCCTGGATGCAGCAATTCGTTATTCCGACTATGATTTGTTTGGTGGTGATACCAACTACAAGTTGGGGCTGAACTGGCAGGTAACGGACGCGATCAAATTTCGCGGCACTTACACGACCGCATTCCGTATTCCGAATGTGCCAGAGCTTTTTGGCGGCGTAGCTGAGGGCAACCTGACCACAATCGATCCGTGTTCCAATTGGTCATCAATGGACCCGAACAGTAATATCTACAAGAACTGCCAGGCTGCCGGCGTACCGACAAACTATGTTCAACTGGGCAACACCATCCTCACTAACGTCGGTGGTAACCCTGACTTGAAGCCGGAATCGGCGAAGACAATGACCTTCGGTTTGGTTCTTGAGCCACTGGAAGGACTGTCAGTTACGATAGATTATTACGATATTCAAATTGACAATGCCATTCGCAGTACCTCAGGTTCAACGAAACTGGCGCTCTGCTACAATTCCGATAATCTGTCTCATGTATTTTGTGAGCCTCAACACCACACCCGTAATCCCCTCAATGGTGATGTTAACTTTCTGTCAGCGCAGAAAGCCAATACGGGTCGTGAAACTATGAAAGGCTATGATTTTGGTATTGTTTATAACTTTGAAACTGGAAGCCTGAACCACAATGTGAATCTCCAGGCAACCTATCTTGGTACCTACGAGACCACAGCCTTTGTAGGCGACACACCCTTCGTCCTGGCTGGCCATATCGGTGGTGGCAATGGCGGCTACCCACACTGGCGGGGTCTTTTTACCTGGACAACGTCGACCGATAAATGGATTGGTACCTATTCAATTCAGATGATCGGCAAAGGCAAAGACTTCTTTATTGATACAGGAGTCGGTTCCCACATGAGTGCGCAGTTCTACCATAACGTGCAGTTCTCATACAATGTAACGGATGCCTTCCGCGTGGCAGCAGGCATTGATAACCTGTTTCAGAATAATCCGCCTTACGTCTACGGCTGGACCGACGGTAATACGGACACAATGACCTATGATCTGTTGGGTCGGCGTGGATATATCCGCATGTCGTATCACTGGAATTAAGTCTTAGCACCCATCCATTCGGGGCGGATCATGATCCGCCCCGAATTTCTGGGTAAGTTACACGATGGGTCACTCAACTTCCTTCACGGTTCGCAAGTGGCACAAATGGTTGTCCCTCATCGTTGGTATCCAGGCCTTGTTCTGGCTGCTCAGTGGGGCCTACATGGTCGTTGTCAATCTGGATTTCATCCACGGCGACCATCTTGTCAAAAATATGGATGAACCGCTTAGCGTGGCTGCGAACGACCTGGTTTCGTTCAATGACGTGGTGATACGCTATCCCGATGCCACAGAAATAAAACTGCTGTCCTGGATGGGGCAGCCTTTTTACCGGGTTCACGATCCCGCTCGCACCCGCATGGTGAATGCCTTGACCGGTATCGAGGCGCCTCCTTTGTCCAGCGAAGACGCCACAGCCGTAGCCCTGTACCATTATGCCGGAACCGGGACCGCGATCAGCACCGTGCTGCTGACGGACGCAGCCAAAGCGCCAACGGAAATTCAAAGCCGACCCCTGCCGCTTTGGCAGGTTCGGTTCGATGACGCCGGCTCGACATCCTTTTACATTTCACCCGACCAGGGACAACTGGTGACCAGGCGCCACACGTATTGGCGCATCTTCGATTTTGTCTGGATGTTTCACATCATGGATTATCAGGATCGGGCAGACGTGAACAACAACCTGTTCCGTGTTTTCGCCCTGCTCGGTACCGTGACCACTTTCTTTGGGCTGTGGCTGTTGTTCTATAGTTTCCGGCACAAAAACAAGGACGCCGGGTCTGCAGCAGGCACCGGGGCAAGCACATGATCTGGATGCGTAAAATCCATAAATGGGTCGGGCTGCTGGTTGGCTTGCAATTGTTACTGTGGATGCTTAGCGGCCTCGTGATGGGGTTGTTGCCCCAGGATCTTGTCAAGGGCAACCACAATCGTGCAGCAGTTGCCCCTGCTTTGCCATTGGGTGGCATCGGCCCGCCAGTGCAACCAATCTCCAGCCAGGCCATGCGATCAGCAACCCTGACCTATTTCATGGGCGAACCGGTTATGCGGGTGGTGACTGACGAAGGTATATCGCTGCGCAATGCAGAGACCGGTGAGTTAATCCTGATCGATAAGGCCCGGGCCATAGCACTTGCAAAGTCCGATTACTCAGGACCCGGAAAGGTTGTTTCGGCCGACCGGATGGAGGCGCCTTTCCAGGATTTAAGAAAACACACCGGGCCGGTATGGCGTATCCGGTTTGATGATGCAGAAAATAGCACGCTTTATCTGTCCGCTGAAGATGGCCGCATGCTGGAGCGCCGCAATGCCTACTGGCAGGTTTTCGATTTCTTCTGGATGCTGCATACCATGGATTACCAGGGTCGGGACAATTTTAACAACAGCCTTGTTATCACCGTGGCCCTGTTTGCCTTGTGGATTGGTATTTCCGGCCTGGTGGTCTGGTTCGATAGTTTCAAACGTGCTGATTTTGCCTTTGTGCGACGCTGGCGTCAGCGCGGAATCCGCTTCACAATCGATGTCAGGGACAGCGAAGGCGGGGCGCATAAAACAGTGTCTGTCAAACCGCTGCAGAGCCTGTTTGACAGCCTGGCGGGTCAGGGACTTCCCTTGCCATCATCATGTGGCGGTGGCGGGACCTGCGGTCTGTGCCGCATAGAGATATCACCGCTTCAGTCGATCTTGCCTGCTGATCGCCGGCAAATTCCGGAGACAGAACTGGCACAAGGCTACCGTCTGGCCTGTCAGCACCACATTGCTGCACCGCTTACGGTGAAACTACCGCATGGATTGCTGGATGCAAAGTCCCGTCAGGTTAAGATCATCAGCACGCAATTCGTGACGCCGTTTATCTGTGAGATGAGGTTGGAACTGGTGGGCCGGGACAAGCTGGAGTTTCGTGCGGGAAGCTACATTCAGATCACTGTCCCGCCATTTTCCGGTACGCTGGAGAAATTGAATGTGCCAGAGGCAGTGCGTGAGTTCTGGATATCCAGCGGAACGCCCACTGATTTTGGGACCGAAACCGCACTCTACCGCACCTATTCCCTGGCCAATGCACCGGCTGAAACGGAGTGTGAAATTGTATTAAATATTCGTCTCGCGCTGCCAAGGCCTGATCGACAAGGGGTGCCTGTCGGCATTGGCTCCGCCTATCTTGTCAGCTTGAAGCCTGGTAATGAAATTGAATTGAAAGGCCCGTTCGGCGACTTTCATGTCGTTGCTCCGGAGCGGGAAATGATTTTCATCGGTGGAGGTGCGGGTATGGCGCCACTCAGATCAATGATCCGGGATCAGCTTCTCGGAAACAAATCGGATGCCAAAATCTCGTTCTGGTACGGAGCCAGAACACCGCAGGATCTCCTTTACTGTAACGAGTTCAATGCGCTGGAATCCACCTATCCGAGATTCAGGTGGTTTTATGCTTTTTCTGAAGTAGCGGATCGTGGTGCCGCAGGGGGAGACACGGGCTTTATCCATGATATCATTAAAAGGCGGTACCTTGATGACCATCCAGACTTAAGCGCTTGCCGTATTTATATATGTGGTCCGCCGCCTATGTTGACGGCTGTTCTTGCCATGCTAGCCGAACTAGACGTCCCCAAAGATCATATTACATTTGATGACTTTGGCACCTGATCAGCCCGAGCATTTCACCGGCGATCCGGGTTAGGGGCGTACCGTATTGGAGTAATTGTAAATATCACCAAAGCGTTCACGAAACCAGCCCATGTTGGACTGTAAACTTTATTAAAAATCAGGTATCAGGAAATATGGTAGCCAAAAATTTTGCAGCACCACTTTACTCTAAAATTAAGGATCATATCGTCGATTTGATCGAGACAGGTGAATTGCACGCTGGCGAGAGAATTCCATCTGAAAATACGCTGGTGAAAGAATTTGGTGTTTCGCGCATGACCGCACATCGAGCGTTGAAAGAATTAAAAGAACAAGGCCTGGTTGTGCGGGTATCGGGTGTCGGAACCTTCGTTGCGGAACCGAGATCCCGTGGTCAACTTATTACGGTAAACAATATTGCCGAGGAAGTGCGTGGCAGGGGCAATGACTATTGTGCCCTGGTAGAAAAAAATGAACGGGTGAAGGCAGAACCTGAAATAGCCCTGCAACTGGGGGTGATGCCAGGAACCAAAGTATTTCATTCGATCCTGGTGCACAAAGAAAACAATATTCCAGTTGTCCTTGAGGAAAGGTATGTGCTGGCATCTGCACTACCGGAATATGGCGCTGTAGATTTTACCCGGACAACTCCAAATGAATATTTAATGGCGCAGGCGCCCCTGCAGAAAGTGGAGCACCGCGTCAAAGCCATATTGCCTGACAGCGTCACACAGAAATGGCTGAGCGTAGACAAAACTGAGCCTTGCCTTCTGTTGATCCGGCGCACCTGGAGCAAGCGGAGAGTTGTGTCCTATGCCTTGTTAACCCACCCAGGTTCACGCTATGAATTCTCTGATGAATTTGAGCCATAGGAACCTGAAGGTGCCAATTAATGCGCCGCATTACACGAACTATAAACGCTAAGTGGCACCCCCTTACATAGCGTCAAGCATGGGCAGCTTCAGATTTTTCTCCCGGGCACAGTCAATGGCAATGTCGTAGCCCGCATCGGCGTGGCGCATGACGCCAGTCGCCGGGTCGTTGGTCAACACACGGCTCAGCCGCCTGCCTGCTGCAGCGCTGCCATCGCAGACAATAACCACTCCGGCGTGCTGGGAAAAGCCCATACCCACACCACCACCGTGATGCAGGCTGACCCAGGTGGCACCGCTTGCAGTGTTGAGCAATGCGTTGAGCAGGGGCCAATCGGAGACCGCGTCAGAGCCGTCCTTCATGCTCTCCGTTTCACGGTTGGGGCTGGCCACTGAGCCACTGTCCAGGTGGTCGCGACCGATAACAATAGGTGCCTTGAGCTCACCGCTTGCCACCATTTCATTGAAGGCGAGACCCAACCGGGCACGGTCCCCCAGACCAACCCAGCAAATACGCGAGGGCAGGCCCTGGAACTCGATGCGCTCCCTGGCCAAATCAAGCCAGTTATGCAAATGGGCATCGTCAGGCATCAGTTCCTTTACTTTTCGATCCGTTTTATAGATATCTTCGGGTTCTCCGGATAGTGCAGCCCAGCGAAAAGGGCCTATGCCGCGACAGAAAAGCGGGCGCACATAAGCGGGCACAAAGCCCGGAAAATCAAACGCGTTTTCAAGGCCGTTTTGGAGGGCTTCCTGGCGTATGTTGTTGCCATAATCGAACGTGGGAACTCCCTGTTTGTGAAATTCCAGCATGGCCTGCACGTGCACTACCATTGAGTCACGGGCAGCATTTACTACGCGCCCGGGATCACTCTCACGCAGCGCGGCAGCCTTTTCCATGCTCCAGCCAGCCGGCAGATAACCGTTCAGCGGGTCGTGGGCAGAGGTCTGATCGGTTAACGCATCGGGGCGAATACCGCGTTTGAGCATTTCCGGAAGTATCTCGGCGACATTGCCCAGCAGTCCCACTGAAATTGCCTGCCCGGAGGCTTTTGCACTCTCTATTATGGTCATCGCTTCATCCAGGCTGGTGGCTTTGCGATCCAGGTAACCCGTTTCTGTGCGCTTTTCAATGCGGGTAATATCACATTCGATCACCAACATGGAAGCGCCGGCCATGGTGCAGGCCAGTGGTTGGGCACCGCCCATCCCACCCAGTCCCGCAGTGAGTATCCATTTGCCGGTCAGATCGCCACCATAATGTTGCTTGCCCATTTCGATAAAGGTCTCATAGGTACCTTGTACGATGCCCTGACTACCAATGTAGATCCAGGAGCCAGCGGTCATCTGGCCAAACATCATCAGACTCTTTTTATCCAGTTCGTTGAAATGTTCCCAGTTAGCCCAATGGGGGACGAGGTTGGAGTTGGCGATCAGCACCCTGGGCGCATCGGGGTGGGTTTTGAATACACCTACAGGCTTGCCTGATTGCACCAAAAGGGTTTCGTCATCTTCCAGTTCGCGCAGGGTTTTCACAATGACGTCATAGCACTGCCAGTTGCGGGCAGCACGCCCGATGCCACCGTACACTATCAGTGAGTCCGGGTGTTCGGCCACCTCGGGATCCAGATTGTTCATCAGCATCCGCAAAGGTGCTTCGGTGAGCCAGCTTTTAGCGCTTAGCTTGCTGCCTCTGGGAGCGCGGATGGTGCGTGTGGGGTCGAAGCGACTATCGGTCATGGGTACGGCCATATGATGTGGGCGTGCAATCGGGTGCAAACCGCCCCCCGAGGTGATAACGGTTGCCGGGGTAGGTCAGGCGTGCAAAGCAGGCGATTGTGTGGTTGCTCCAGGTACGTCGGCGGATGACCAGGCAAGGCTGATCTGCAGTGATTGAAAGCAGTTGCTGGATTCTGTCATCCGGTAACACAGCCTCAACAACGTGTTCTACCTCTGTGAGTGGCGTGACTTTTATAAGGTATTCATTGGGGGTCATGGTGCTGAAATCCTGTTTGATATAAAGTGGCACGAGCGCCGGGTTAATGTAGCGGTCTTCTACCTGTATCGGGATATCGTTTTCACAGTGCACCAGGAGAGATCGGAATACGATCGAATCTATTGCAACTTCCATTTCTTTCGCTACATCTTCACTGGCCGGTTCCCGATCCAATGAGTGCAATTTGGCGCTGTGATGGTGACCGCGACTTTGAATCTCGTCTGCGATGTTTTTGACTTCAAACAAAGGTGCCTGGGGAATATACTCAGCCACAAAAGTACCCACACCGGCGGTCCGAACCAGTATTCCTGCGTCGGTCAGTTCCCGTGTAGCGCGATTGGCTGTTATACGACTGATGCCAAATTGCACGGCCAGTTGGTTATCTGAGGGCAGTCGGTGGCCCGTGGGCCACTGACCATTGTCAATCAGTTTTAAAATATACTGTTTTAGTATTATATATTGCGGATGCAAAAGTGCTGTCTCCAAACAAGTCCTCTAAACCATACCGGTATATACAAGTATAGTAAACTATTAATTTGGCCCAGCTACCTCATCAACTGGCGTGGCCCGCAATGTTCGCCGGAGTTGATGATTGCCTGGTAGACGGCACTTCAGCATCCAGATGTTCACGTACCTGTATATCCGCCAATGCTTATATACGACGCAGGGCCAGGACGCCAGGCACACAAGTATAAAAATTATCCCTGTCGGGAACGGCCATGCGGAAACGCTTTGGAGGGTGGGCGAGGGTTTTCGACAGGCGGCTGGGGTTTGACTGGCGGCTTGTGTGGCGGCCTGCCATAAAACGGCGGATACCAGTACGAGCGTGAAAAGCTGCGACGCTGTACCGGATACCTTACCGGTTGTCGCTGTGCAGCCAGTCTTTTACGCTCAAGTGCATCTTTACGCTTTTGTTCCCTTTCTTTCCGCCACGCGACCATGCGTTTCTCATGCGCCTTGACATTGTAGACGTCCTCGGTTCGCCCGTCGCCTGGTGGTGTAGCACCCTCCAGTTTTTGCGTGCTGAGACCCGGGATGTCGCCACTGGGCCGATACTGGCTGTAGTGCGGAATGCCATTTTTATCTACCCAGTGATAGATTTCGTTTTTAGCTACGACTGCACTGGAAAAAACGGCCAGTAAAACCAGCGTGAAATATCTTGTCGCTCTGCCTGCATTCATGACAGGGATATTATACATTTAGATCGCTGAACTTCCGCTGACCCGATCAGAGTTTGGTCACAAGCATACATCGCCTTGTTCTTAAGTTTTGTTTTTAGCCCTTCCCGGTAGAGGAACCGCTGGAGTGGATACTGAACGCAAGTTTGTTAAAAAAGGTTCCCGGCAAGAAAATATACCGGGAACCTTTGTGTGCTGTTACTTTTTATTCCACAGGAAAGTTGACTCTGAGAATCACATTATTCTGTTGAGTGATTTCAATGGCTTGACCGCGGGGATCAAAGTCCAGTTGATATCCACCATACAACTGCGGATCGCGGAACATAATCCTTCCATATACTCCGCTGTACATCATTTTGCGGGCCACAATGATGCCGACCTCCCTGCCGCCGATGGCAACGGGGTAGTTTCCTGCTGGCACATCTTCAATATCAACTGAGAACTCGATAAAGCCGCTGGTCATTTGCCACTGCGCTTCACCGCTTGCACCCTGGAACTGGCCCGTATCGACCAGGTCGGCGGTAACCTTGAGCGCTTCTCCAGCCGCAACACAGTCACCGCTACGGTGGTTTTCATTGTTACCCATGCCCATACCTGATTCACAATCATAGTCGTGATCCTGGTCGCCATCACGGCCATGCGCTTCACGCTCAAATATGCCATCCAGGGATGAAAGGACCTCACCCGTCCCATCATGAATTCTTATCTGCATCTCATGGGGATCAAAGGTCAATAGTCTTTTGCCGCTTTCCATTGGGCTGCTAAACTCAAGTTCTCCGCGTCCTCCACTCACGGTAAACTCACCCCGGTCATCCGTACCGACGTAAAGGTGGTAATCTCCATCAGGCAGGCCGTCGGTTTCAATTTCAAATTGACTGCGCCCCGGTGCGTCTTCGTATCGTGCATGGCCGCTTGCATCTATACCTTCGCGGGTGGATGTCAACTGAATACGCTGGTCGCCCAGCGTGGCCATGGCATCCATATCATCTGAAATCCCTCCACTGCACTGAGTGTTCAGGGTTTCTGTCAAACGCCCAATTTCGAAGGAGCCGCTGCCGACCTCGTCGTGGTTGGTGGCAAAAGTGACCGTACCGCTGTCACAGCTTGTAAATGTCATGGTCATGGTACCAATTGGCCGGACCGATTCGTCACCAGGCTTGCCGTCCTCCATGAAGCCTACATCCTGCGCGTTATACAGCTCGAAATTGATATGGTCGTCGACAATCTGGCCGACACCCAGGTACCAGGCTGACTTCCGGTCCGTGCCATAGGTGTACCAGTATGCGAGTGCGACCCTGGCGTCATTTGCCT
Source organism: Oceanospirillales bacterium (assembly GCA_003233115.1). Classification (GTDB taxonomy): domain Bacteria; phylum Pseudomonadota; class Gammaproteobacteria; order Xanthomonadales; family SZUA-36; genus SZUA-36. The sequence continues at coordinate 23,488 of QIKV01000108.1, read as the reverse complement.
GTTCTATTACCTGCAGGCTAAGGCCCTGACTTTCCTGATTGATTTGGTCCCATGCACCAGTGAAACTTCTTGTTACCATCAGTTCCGCAGAGAAAACGTCAGGAGCCAGAACGGTCAGATATAAACCCGCTATGAAACCAGGCAACCATCGATAAATTTTCATATTAGCCTCCACAATGTTTTATCTGTAATCATTAAAGATGACTAACAATATCGTATATTAGATAATCCTAATATGACCTGAGTCAAGAGTTGCTACATCCCGCATAGCCAGACTGGCTGTTTAGCCGCTCCCGGAATTAGCCTAATGACCAAATCATCGCATTGAGCCTCAACAGCGGTAAGTATGTGATCAAATCATGATTTTTATTATTCGGAGAGATACAAAAAATTTCACTCACCTTTTTTACTACAGGCGTGCAGCAGGGAAGGGCGGATTCTCGTATTTACCGGTAAAAACATAAGCTTGTACAGTTCTCATAGAAGATTTCCCTGAGCGCACGCAAGTACCTGCCCGGTTAAAAAAAACGGTTGGCATATCTCTTGCTTTATCAAGATGGTATGCCAATAGCAAATAGTGGTTTGCCATAAGTATTGATCGAGCTATAAGTGGGACTGGGTTTACCGCGGCTTGACCACAATTTTTTAACCGATGCCATACCTTGGAGGAGAAACCATGGGTAGTACCAAATTTCCTGTTCCTCATGAAATAGAGCCAATCCCGGGTACCGAAGGTTGGGAGAGAATGTACCCCTACCAGTATCAGTTCGTAACTGATGATCCTGAACGCGAGCAGTATGAGAAAGATTCCTTCTGGTTTTATGATGGCTTGCATTATCCCGAACCCCTTTATCCTTTTGATACGATTTGGGATGAAGCCTGGTATCTTGCACTGTCACAATTCAGCCATAGAATCTTTTCCATTCCACCGGTGATGGGGGTTGATCACCGCATGATCAACGGCTATGTGTATATTTCGCCTGTTCCCTAAGGAAATCGAGGCGCGCGTCGGTGACTTCATGGAACGCGCCGGCTATTACTACGAAAACTGGAATGAACTTGAGGCCAAGTGGGAAGAAAAAGTAAAAAATATTATCGCCGAGCTAGCGGCGGTAGAAGTGCTTCCCTTACCCGAGTTGGAAGAACTGACCATCGTAACCGAGGGTATAGGCGAGTCTTCCGGCTACCAACTCCTGAAGAACTATGACACGGTCATTGATTTGGGGATTCGTTGCTGGCAGTACCATTTCGAGTTCCTGAACCTGGGTTATGCTGCCTACGTTACCTTTATGGGGCATTGTCAGAAACTCTGGCCGGATATCCCCCTGCAGCGCGTTACGCAGATGATTTCCGGTATCGACGTCATCATGTATCGGCCGGATGAAGAACTAAGGGACTTGGCAAGAAAGGCGGTTAAATTAGAAATTGTCGACACCCTGGCGAGTAGTACTTCATTTGACCAGGTCAAATCCACTTTGGAGCAAACGAATTCCGGCCAACAGTGGCTGGATGCGTTTGAAAAAGCGCGCTACCCCTGGTTCAATGTTTCCACCGGCACCGGCTGGTTTCATCATGACCGTTCCTGGAACGATGATCTCGATATCCCTTTGGGCTCCATCTGCACCTATGCAGAAATGCTCCGCGCAGGCGAATCCATTGAGCGACCCATTGAGGCGATTCGTGCTGAACGTGATCGAATTACCAGCGAATACCGTGCCCTCGTTGATAACGATGAAGACCTGGCAGCCTTTGATCAGTTATTGGCCACTGCCAAAACCGTTTTCCCGTATGTAGAAAATCACCTCTTCTATGTCGAGCATTGGTTTCACTCGGTGTTTTGGAACAAGATCCGCGATTTTGCTTCCATCCTGCAGGAACATGGCTTTATCGCTGATATTGAAGATATCTGGTTGCTGAAACGCGCTGAGATCAAGGAGGCCTTGTGGGATCTGGTCACCGCCTGGGCAACGGGCGTCAAGCCGCGTGGCCCAAAGGTCTGGCCACCGGAGATCACATGGCGAAAAGGTGTCATGGAAAAATTCAAACAATGGTCACCGCCGCCCGCATTGGGACCACCGCCGGACGTGATACAGGAGCCCTTTACAATCGTGCTTTGGGGCGTAACAAATGAATCCCTGGCTAACTGGGCGGAAATATCGGAAGCGGATGGTGATATCCGGATAATCAAAGGTTTTGCCGGCAGTCCCGGTGTTGTTGAAGGCAAGGCCAGAGTATGCCGGACTGTCAAGGAGATTGGTAAATTGCAAGAAGGTGAGATTCTGGTCGCGCCAACAACATCACCTTCGTGGGCACCGGCTTTTATCAAGATCAGGGCGTGTGTCACTGATGTTGGCGGTATTATGAGCCATGCCGCCATTGTATGCCGTGAATACGGTGTTCCCGCTATCGTGGGTACCGGCAGCGCAACCAAAATTATCAAAACCGGCCAAATGATCCGGGTCAACGGATCGACTGGCGAACTGGAAATACTTTGAATGCGCACAACAGGAGCCCTGCAAAGCGGGGCTCCGTATTTTTTTCAGGTGGTAACCGCATTTGACACAATCAGGGAAAGCCATGTCCGCAACACCAACACCGCTCGTATGCGATCTTAAAGACTGTAACAAGGGCAGCATAGATCTGGTAGGTGGTAAATGCGCGTCGCTGGGTGAACTGATCAATGCCGATATTCGGGTCCCTCCGGGTTTTGCAGTGACCACCGCAGGCTATCGGGACTTTATCAATAGACCTGGAATTGAAGAGTCTATAAAACAAGAACTCATGAAAATAAGTTCAGATGATATAGAGGAACTGCAAGTGGTCAGCAGAAGGATCCGTGACCGCTTGGAAACGCTGGAGTTCTCTACTGAACTTGAAGACCGGATTGCCGAGTCATACCGGTTGCTTTCCGTATATTGTAATGTCCCGGCAGTTCCCGTGGCGGTGCGTTCGAGTGCAACGACGGAAGACTTGCCGGGTGCCAGTTTTGCCGGCCAACAGGACACCTTCCTATGGATAAGAGGCATCGAAGATGTGCTCGACCACACCAGGAAGTGCTTTTCCTCGATCTTTACTGCACGTGCCATCGCTTATCGAAACCGCATGAATTTCGAACATACCGGGATAGCCATCAGCGTGGGCATCCAGAAAATGGCCAATTCCTATGCCGCAGGCGTGATGTTTACCCTCAATCCGACTTCCGGCGATCGCTCGATGATCCTGATCAATTCAAGTTTTGGATTCGGTGAGGCAGTGGTGTCGGGTGAGGTGACGCCCGATGTATTTATGGTCAATAAGGTTTCCCTGGATTTGGTCAAGCGAACAATTACCACCAAAGAGGCCGCTTATATGGTGGACCATGCAACGCACACTTCAAAACTGGTCAAACTTCCTGCCGAGCGACAGAACATCCAGTCGATAGTTGATGAGGAAATCACAGAGCTGGCTCGCCTGGGGAAACGCATAGAAAAACACTATGGTTCGGCGATGGACATCGAGTGGGCTGTTGATAATGATATGGCCGCCGGCAGAAACATCTTCATACTCCAGGCGCGTCCGGAAACCGTATGGGCCAACAAAAAAAGTAAACCGGTAGCCGGCAACAACAAAACTGCCATGGAACATATTTTGTCTTCCGTCATGGGTGGCGTGAAAGTGAAGTAGGTGATCTGACTAACCCAAAACTGAATTCACAGCGAGGAACAGCGACAATGATTAACGATTTAAGAGATTTCATTAAAGCTCTGGATGAGCATGACGAGTTACACCGCGTTACTGCAGAAGTGGATTGGAACCTGGAGGTCTGTCATGTATCCAAGGTCAACGAGGAAGCCAAAGGCCCTGGATTGCTCTATGAAAATGTGAAGGACTATCCTGATATTCCGCTATTTACCAGTGCCTTTACCACCTCCAGGCGTTTGGCGATTGCACTGGAGCAGGATCCTGAACTTCCGATGTCCCAGCTCTCCAAAAAATGGATGGAGTTGACCACCCAAAAACTGGTTGGACCGGAGTTTGTTGATGACCCGGCGGTCCTGGAAAATGTAATCGAGGGTGATGATGTCGATATGTTCAAGTTCCCATCACCCTGGTTCTATCCGGATGACGGTGGCCGGTTTTTTGTAACAGCAGGCTTTCTGGTGACCAAAGACCCGGATTCCGGCTGGACCAATCTCGGCACCTATCGGTCCCAGGTACTCGGCAAGAACCTGCTTGGCTCGCAAATCATCAAGGGCAAGCATGGTGACTTTCATCTGAAGAAGTACCAGGAACGCGGGGAGTTGATGCCGGCCGCATACGTGGTGGGCTGCGACCCCGTTTTATTCCTTGCAGCTTCCACCCTGGTCAGCGCTGAGACCGATGAGTACGACATTGCCGGCTCCCTTCGGCAACGACCCGTGCCGGTTTTTAAATCTGAATTGACCGGGCTCACGCTGCCTGCCAATGCAGAGATCATTGCTGAGGGTTATATGGATCCTAATGAACTGATGGAGGAAGGTCCGTTCGGCGAATACACCGGTTATTATTCAGGCAACAAGGGCAAGGATTATCCCAAACCCATTTTACGCGTGGAGCGTATCCTCCACCGCAATAACCCCATCATGTGGTCAACAACGGTCGGCAAACCAATCAATGATATCCACATGATTCAATCACTCAACAGGACTGCAACCCTGTGGCATGACCTGACCACCATGCGTGTTCCCGGTATCGAAGGTGTCTATATTCCGGCAGAAGCCTGCGGGCGTTTCTGGGCGATTGTTTCGGTACGCCAAAAATACCCGGGCCATTCCAACCATGTCGGCAATGCCGTCATCGCGACCACGACCGGGCACTATGGTCTGAAGGGTGTGATCGTTGTCGATCACGACATAGCGGTAGATGACTGGGATCGCATCTGGTGGGCCCTGTCAACCCGGTTTGATCCAAAACGCTCAGCACAAATTATTGACCGTGGCCGGTCTACGCCACTGGATCCCAGCCTGCCGATTGAGGCGCGGGATATCACCAGTCGGATCATCCTTGATGCGTGCACGCCGTTTGAATGGGAAAACAAGCCAAATGAGATCTTTATGGATCGATCGGTTCTGGAAAAAGTCTCCAAACGCTGGAATGAATATGGTTTTACAGGCAGCAGTCCGGTGGCTGATATGATTGATCGCCTGGTGAGGCCGGCGCCAATCAAGAAAACCGGTAAATAGTGCCGCTGACCTGCCTGGCGGCAGGTTGGCCGCTGCTGAAGGGTTCCGTAACAGGTCAAAGGAAATTATGGGTGCTCAGAAAGGTATAGCGATCATCTGCAACCTGGATACGCGTGGCGAAGATATTATCTTTGTCAAAGAGCTTATCGAACGGCGTGGTCACAATGCCATTCTGCTCGATTTTTCAATGGAAGAACCACCGCCTTTTGCCGGTGACGTTAGCTGCGAACAGATTGCCGAACGAGGGGGGCTGGATATCGCCACCGTGCGCGAGTATTACCGCACAGATCGTGCCCGCGCAACAGAAAACCAGATCAGGGGCGCAGCACTCATTGTGGATGAGTTACTGCAAGCAGGCAAAGTCCATGGTTTATTCGGGGTTGGTGGCGGGACAGCCACGCTGGTCGCAACCAGCGTCATGAAGCGCCTTCCTTTTGGTATGCCCAAAGTGATGGCGTCACCGATGGCCGCTCATCCCCGCTACATCGATCAATATGTCGGCACGCACGATATCACCATGCATCATACCGTGCTGGACGTTGTCAGGATGAATCCTTTATTGAAGGTTCAAATCACCAATGCGGTAGGTGCAATCTGCGGCATGGTGGAAATGGGCCAGGGAACGGATTTTAAATTTTCACAACCCGTGATTGCCATTACCGGGTTCAGTTTTGCCGAAATGGCAGTCCAGGCTGCCGTCGGCCTGCTTGAAAAGGAAGGGTTTATACCCGTAGTGTGTCATGCCCAGGGTAAAGGTGACCGGGCGATGGAAGAAATGATTGCTGATGGCATCTTTGATGGCGTCATGGATATCTGTATAGGTGGTGTCATTGAAAACCTGTTTGGCGGCAACCGCGATCCAGGACCGGACCGTCTCATGGCTGCCGTCAGACGTGGCATTCCCATGGTGCTGGCGCCTTGCGGACTCGATATGTTGAGCTATGGCGGGCGGGTGGATAAATTGGATGAGACCAGGGACAGGTCACAGTATGTTCAGGATGCGCTGCGCATCCAGGTGCGTAGCAATGCCGATGAGTTGCGCCAGGCTGCAGACGTCATAGCGGAACGACTCAACCAATGCGCCGGGCCATTTACTTTTATGATTCCGCTTCAGGGCTGGTCGTCACTGGATCAGGCGGGACGGCAGAACTATGATCCGCAGGCGGATGCTGCGTTTGTCCAGCGGCTAAAGCTGAAGCTGAATAATCCGGATGCAATCAAGACGTTCGATTTGCACCTCTATTCTGAGGAATTTGCCCGCGCGGCTGTCGCTGAATTTACTTCTCTTTATAAGCAAACGGCTTCCGCAGGTGTATAGTTTTTAGTGAGGTAACATAGATGATAGTACATAACTGGATGAGACCAGGCCCAACAACAATAGAGGGTGACATGCTGCTGGCTGAGGCCTATCGAATATTTTCAGCGCAAAGCGTACGCGCCATACCCGTGGTTGAGGATGGTGCCCTGCGTGGATTGTTGACCCGTGCTCACTGCCTGCGTGCGGCGGAGAATGTGGCTCGCACGCAGGATAATTATGAATTTAGCTACTTTACCAATAAACTCAAAGTCAAGGATATTATGGTGCGTAATCCAGCCACGATTGAGGCGGCAGACACCATGGAACACTGTATGCGTATAGGTCAGGAGGATGGTAAAAGCCAATTTCCGGTGCTGGACAATGGCCAGGTTGTCGGAATTATCACGGCGACAGAAATTTTCAGCATGGCGGCTCAACTCATCGGCGCCTGGGATAATTGCAGTGGGGTCACTTTGCTGGCTGCCAGCGATAATCCTGAAAATATACACAGGATTACAACGCTCGTTGATCGGGGTGGCGCAAAACTCCATTCCATCTATCCTTTGCAAATAAAGGGTGAAAAACAGAAACGGATCGTGGTGCGTTTTGCGAGCGACAAACTGGAAAATATGGTCAGGATATTTGAGCAGGAAGGTTTTACCGTTTTGGAAAAGAATTTTCAAGGAAAACCCGTCGTGAACACCAATGACACCCGACTCGATTAGCGGGATATACGTCCGCAGCGAAGACACGGGTCTGGTTCTGGAAGCCAGGGCTGTGTCTATCGGAGGTGATATTCTGGTTTATATCTGGGGCGGTGACCGGCCCCATATCGGTGCAGTTGCCGCGGCCCAGCCACGGCCGAGCCTGGCCGATGAAAATCGAAGAAGTGCCACGTGCTCGGTGCTGACTTACCTGGGGCACAAAGAGGATGAAGTTGTTAAATTGGTAGCCGAACATTTATCTGCAGTGCTGGACACGCATGTCGTTGTCACTGCCGGAATTCACTGGGATGGCCTCAGCCAAGCGGGTATCGGGGCTGTCAGAACCGGTCTTGATGATATTATCCGTCAACTGACGGTCAAGTTGAAAAAACAAGAGCGCATAGCATGAATTTACCACTTGTAGTTGGCATTACCGGCGCTTCAGGCGTCATTTACGGCGTAGAACTCCTCAAAGCTTTACGTGGCACTGATATTGAGACCCACTTGATTTTGAGCGAATCGGCAGGGCGTAATCTGGCCATAGAAACCAACTACTCTGTTAAGCAAGTGCACTCACTGGCTGATGTGGTTTACCGGAATAAAGATGTTGGTGCGGCCGTGGCCAGCGGTTCATTTCTAACACGCGGTATGGTGGTCGTGCCCTGTACCATAAAAAGCCTTTCCGGGATCGCCTACTCCTATGCCGATAATCTGATCACCCGGGCAGCCGATGTGACACTGAAGGAGAAGCGTACGCTAGTGATGATGGTGCGCGAAACACCGCTGCACAAGGGGCATCTGGAAATGATGGTGCGCTGTGCTGACCTCGGGGCGACGATACTGCCGCCCATGCCATCTTTCTATCATGGACCACAGCTTATTCAGGATATTATTAATCAAAGTATCGGCAAAGTGCTGGATCAATTGGCCATTGAACACAATCTGTATCGGCGCTGGGGCTCCAAACCCGAGGAAGCCGGCAATGTAAACAGTGTGTTCGGGGCAAGCTGATTTCCCACCCCGGCTCTGAAATTTGCATCACTAAATGATCATGCGCTGTCGGCAAGATGACGATATGAGTATATTTAAAATCCCCCGCTTTTTACTTTTTCCCGCATAAATATCCTTTAAATCAACCAGTACTACATCTTTTCCGGTTATGGCGTGTTTTTTGCATTCTAAGTACCTGTGCATTCTAAGTACCTGTGAAGCAGCATGACTGAGTGGGCTACCAGACGCGCCTGAAAATAATGAAAGAGGCATGCCTGGTTGTGTGTTGGTGGGAATACCTGGGAGAGACCTGGAAGATGACATACCTGAGTTCCAGAATCGGCAGTGGGTGGAGTGACATCCGCTTGCTCGGCATCGTGCTGGCAGCTTTGACGCTCACGGCCTGTGAATCACGCCTGGTACTCGACCATGTTGTCGAACAACAGCACAAGGCATTACAAAGAACAGATCTGTTCCAGGCAGCGACCGCCAACGATGAAGTTCTGGTTACTGTCGGCAATTTTGGTGTCATCGTCGTTTCAGATGACAACGGCCAAAGCTGGCAGCGGCAAAAACTGGCACCACAGCCGACGCTGATTGATATCACTCGCTGCCCGGATGGCGATTTTGTTGCATTGGCGGTTGAGGGGCAGGTGTGGGTGTCACAGGACAACGGCAGCCACTGGATAGAGCGCAACCTATCCACACCCGAGGTGCCACAAGCGCTGACTTGCGACCCCACAGGGCGCTTATGGGTGGTTGGAAGCTATAGCACCATCCTGAGCAGTACTGACCAGGGCGTGACCTGGGAATCGCAATCCTTCGACGAGGACCTGATCCTCACTCATATCCAGTTTTTTAACCCATCAGATGGTCTGGTCAGCGGTGAGTTCGGTACCCTGGCGCGGACCCGGGATGGTGGAAAATCATGGCAAAGAAGTACACCGGCCCCGGCTGAGTTCTATCCCATGGCTGCGCTGTTTCTGGACATGGAGCATGGCTGGCTGGCGGGCCTGAACGGAACAGTTTTTTACACCGTTAACGGGGGACAGAGCTGGGACCGGCAGCAATCAGAATCCACCGCACCACTGTACGCATTGGTGCAGTCTGGCGGACAGATATTCGCGGCCGGTGATTTCGGCACCCTGTTGGAATACCAGCAACCGGGCGCAGGCAGTAATACCGGTCGCTGGGTGGTGAGTCCAAATGCTACCGGTAGTCGATCATTCCTCAGGGTTTTACGGGGACTGCCGGGCGGCGCCTTGTTGCTTGGTGGTGGTGCCGGTGTGCTGAAAGTCGTTGAGCCCGGCGTGGCTGGTAAGAGCTGAACCGGGAGCTGCACAATGGGCAATTTTGTCAAAGATCTGATGAAAATAGACCAATGGATTTTTGCCTGGTCAAAAACGATCTTGTCGCTGGTATTCCTTGTCACGGTATTTTTTGCCAGCCAGATTCCCGCTGTTCGTATTGCTTCTGATTTCGCCGACCTGCTGCCGCAACAACACCCATATATCCAACTCCATAACGAAATACGCGATACTTTTGGCGGCGCCAACACTGTGATCATCGCGGTTGAAGTTGAAAAGGGAACAATTTTCACCAATGAGACACTGCAGCGCATACATCGCATCACCCAGGCGGTCGATTTACTTCCGGGGGTCAACCACAACCTGGTCAGTAGCCTCACACACCGCAATACCCGCAGAGTTTGGCTGAATGAATACGGCACCATAAAGTCAGCTCCACATTTTGACCCGCTCAAAAAGAAGTACAGCGCCAAAGAACTGGCAAAAATGGCAGAGGATGTCGTTTCCAACCCCCGTGTTTATGGCCTCATGGTGTCGCCCGACCTTAAGGCAGCCCTTATTCGCGGCACCCTTATTGAGGGTGAGCTGAACTACGAGGCGGTCTTCAATCAGTTACAGGAAATACGCAAGACGGAAGCCGTTGCAGGTACCAGAATATATGCCACAGGGCAGCCGGTACTGGTCGGATGGGTTACCTCTTATGTCAGTGAGATCGCGCAGATCTTCTTGTTGACGCTGTTGATTATGCTGGTTTTGTTAATCATCTATTTTCGTAAGTTCTACGGTGTTCTGCTGCCGATGATGGGCATAGTGGTCACCAGCATCTGGGGACTGGGCATCCTGGCACTACTGGGCTACAACCTGGACCCACTGATGATGGTGGTGCCGTTCCTGATCTCGGCGCGCGCCATGTCTCATGGCATCCAACTGGTAGAACGCTATTACCAGGAACTGGGCCGCCTGCAAGACAAGCAGACGGCGGCGCGGGTGACGTTCGAGAGTCTGTTCAGACCGGGATCCCTCGGTGTTATTTCAGATGCAATCGGATTGCTGCTGATTTCGTTGGGCTCGGTACCGATCAATGACAAGCTGGCGGTTTACGCGTCGCTATGGGCCGGCAGCGTACTCATTACGGTGCTGATTTCCGTGCCGCTGGCACTTGAAGTGCTGCCTACGCCGAAAAACCTAAAGATACGGCACAATTTCATGCGCAAAATTATGCCGTTTTCAGCCAGGATCGCCTGTACCCGCCGCGGCGCGATTGCGACCTTGGCGACCGTTGCTGTGCTGTTTGTGACGGGTATGTTCCTGAGTTCAAAAGTACAGATCGGTGAAGCCGAGCCGGGTTCACCACTGCTTTATCCGGAGCATGATTACAACGTATCTGCCAAGGCCATTAACAAGGCGTTTCCCGGATCAGAAGAGTTGTTCATTATCGCCTCTACCGAGAAGAAAGGTGGGCTGAAGGATCCCACTGTGATCCGGGCGTTGGCTGATTTTCAGAATTACATGTTACTGGATCCAGAACTGGGTGGCGCAAAAGGCCTTCCCAACCTGATTATGACGGTCAACCGTATTATCCACAGCTACGATCCGCGTTGGCTGGCATTCCCAGTAACCAAGGCTGAATCCGGTGGCTTGATGTTCATGTACATGATGTCCAGCCCAATACCGGGTGCGCTGCTGGAATTTATCGATACCGACGAGAAGAACGCCAACATGGTGTTTTATTACAAGGATCACAAAGGTGAAACCATCCAGCGCGCCATCCACATGGTGAAAGCATGGGCGCAATCTGCTATGGCCCAGATTGATGGCTTCAGCATTCGCCTTGCCGGTGGTGGTATTGGCGTGACCGCAGCGATGAACGAAGCAGCTTTCAATACCAATATTGTCGTGATTCCGCTGGTGCTGCTGTTAATCCTGTTATTCGTAACGGTGTTCTATATGTCATTCCACGCCGGCTGGCTGATGCTGTTGGCAATGTCTTTTGCTACCACCTTGACGTACGCCTACATGGGCCTCGCCGGGATTGGAATCAATGTCAACACCGTGCCGATCATTGCAGTGGGAATCGGCGTTGGCATCGATTACTCCATCTACATTATGGACCGCATCCGGGCCTTGATAGGCCGTAGCGGCAGCATTGAGCAGGCCATCGAGCGTGCCATTTGCACCACCGGTGCAGCCATTGCCTTTACCGCCCTGACCCTGATTGCTGGCGTCATCATGTGGGTGTTCATATCTACGCTGCGGTTTCAGGCAGACGCAGCCCTGCTGCTCATCGTCATGCTGGTACTCAACGCCCTGGCTGCCATTTTTCTGGTGCCGGCCTGGATCATGATTTTCAAACCTAAATTCATCATGAGTGGAATGAGTGAAGAGCCCTTTGAGGCGTCCGTCGCAGAGACGCCAGACAGCGGCATTAACGAAGAGTCGTGTTGAATCGCAAATAACTTGATTATTAAAGGGAAGCGACCGACTCCAAAAACCTGAGGAGGAGAAAATGTCTATTGCACGTAACGATTTGAGGACTATAACTCGCCACTTGGCCATGCTGGCCTCGGCGATGTTGGCATCACTGCTGCTGTCAACGACTGTGCTGGCGGGGGATGCCGAGTTCGCCGGGTTCGTGGAAAACGCCACCTATGTTCGTGACGGGAATGGTCTGTCAAAAGCCAGGAATACGGTTCAGATTGAGATGGAAAAAGCCTTTGACAGCACGGGTTCTTTTTCATCAGTTTTCATCGGCGGTACTTTTCGTGGCACCTACGATGCTGTCTATGATCTGAATGATGGTGAATACGGCAAAAATGCCGGTGGGTCCATTTTTCTTGAGCAGGTCGGCTTACCCCCCAACGTATTATTCCCCGGACAGCCACTGATCCCGCCAGCGCAGGTTCCGTTTGGCTCTGGATTGGTGCTCCCCGGAGGGGACTTTGACAGTGTATTAAACCCCAATAGTGGATTGCTGATATTGGGCAATCAGTTGCACCCTACCGCTGGCGGTATGGCGCTTGGCGTGCCAGCACAGCCCTGCGATTACGATGCGCGTGGTTGTATCGACGGCTACCTTGATTACACCCTGAATGAACTGCGTTTTCCCGAGTTCAATCGCCGTTTGGACTTCCTCCGTGAGCTATATATCGACGCTACGCTACCGCTGAAAAGTGGTGCTGAGTGGGGTTTCCGCTTTGGCCGCCAACAGGTGGTATGGGGACGAACGGATCTGTTCCGCGTACTTGACGTGATCAACCCGGTTGATTTCTCCCGTAACAATATTTACGACGAACTCGAGGATATTCGTATCCCGATGGGCATCTTTACTGCTGAATGGCGTGGCGGACAAAGCAAAATCTTCGATGACATTAATCTGCAATTTCTGTGGAAATGGGAGAAATTCCGGCCCGATAACCTGGGGCAGGGCGGCACACCAAACATCATTCTTGATGCCGGATCGTTCTTTCGCGCAATGAATAATTGCTGGGAAAATGGTTGCACCGTAGCCAACTTCGCCGGTGGCGGCGTAGCGACGGACTTCCCGCAACACGTGATCGGTATTCGGCAGGCGAACCTGCCGGGTGGCTGGTTCAAAAACGGTGAGTACGGCGCCAAGCTCGAGGGTGTGTACAAAGGTGTAGGCTTCTCACTAAACGCCTTACAGTATTACCAGCAGCTACCGGTTCTGCGCGGCGGAATCGCGGCTGATAACCCGTTTACACCCCAGGTAGAATCCCAACCCTGGGATTACCTGATCGCGTTTGATATTGCCTTCCCGAGAGTTACACTGATTGGAGGATCGGCAGATTTGTATGTTGACGCAATCAAGTCTGTTTTTCGCCTCGAAGCGGCCTTTACATCTGGTGAGGAGTTTGTCAACACCCTACGACCGCGCCTGTTTTCTGAGTCGAGGGTGGTTCGCTGGGTCATTGGCTGGGACCGACCTACCTTTATTCCCTTCCTGAACAAGACCCGGGCCTATCTGATATCCGCACAGGTTTTTGGCCAGCACCTGCTGGACTATGAGCGCGCCAGAGCGCCGCTGGGGCTGGTCGGTATGCCGGATCCTAAAAACAACTTTATTGCCACGCTGCTGATTAAAGGTTGGTACAAGAATGACCGTCTCAGCCCGCAGTTGTTGTCAGCCTATGACACCGGAGCCAAGGCGCTGGTTGTATCACCGTCCGTGGACTGGCTGATCAACGATGCCTGGCGCCTGACTGTGGCGCTGAATGTCAAAGTGGGCAGGGGCGCGCAGAAATTTAGTGACTGCCGGGCTTGTAACCCGTTCCCGCCGTTCACCGCGACACCCTTACATCAGAATGGAGCACCTGGGGACATTGGCATGGGTGGGTTTGAGCCACTGGGCCGTTTCCGGTCCGGGCCGATCGGTATGGCACAGCGAGAAGACGAATTTCAGATGACGATCCGTTATCGGTTCTGATCTGTTTCAATTACCTGGAGGTAACAACATGAAATTATTTACTAAAAGTATAATCGCTGCCGGGCTGGCGATGACGCTGGCGACGGCGATGGCGGCTGGCCCCAAGGTGGTGGAAAAATCCTTTTTTCCTTACAAGGATGGTGTTCCTTCATTTGACGGACTGACGCCCGGGCTCGTAATCAACGCGGCCAACGCTGACCAGTTCCAGTCGGTTGTGGACCCGGTTTTGTTCCAACAAATAAAGGATGGCTGGGTGGAAATAACGGTCGGTGAAACAACTGATTTTGCCTTGCACCCGAATTATATTGCTGCAACCGAGGCAGGTGACGCCTCGCTGGGCGCAACCGTGGGTGAAATCGAGAACTACGTTGCTGGCCGGCCTTTCCCGGAAGAACCGGATATCAATGATCCACGCGCCGGTGAAAAACTCGCGTGGAACTACCAGTATGGTTACAACTGGGGTGACAGTGCCGCCATTTATCCGTTCTACTGGCGCTATCGCAACATGAAGTCAGGTAAAGTCGAACGCCAGATCAAGTTCAATTTTCATTTTCTGAACTGGAAACACCGGGTCAACCAGGCCCCGATACCGGAGTTTGAGAATAATCCTTCCGGTCTGTTTCGTTCGATCTATGTGCAGGTGCTGGAGCCGTTTGATGTAAGAAATACGCAACTGTTGATCCACCGTTACGCAGATGATCTCAAGCGTGATAACGCGTGGTTGTATCTAGGCTTTCAGCGTCGAGTGCGGCGCCTGGCTTCCGGGCAGGTTACTGATGCCTTCCTTGGAAGTGATCTGATGATAGAAGACTTTGAAGGCTACAACGGTCGTATCTCAGACATGAAATGGACCTACAAAGGAACCAAAAACATCATCCTGCCTTTCTACTACCACAATGATCAGGATTTGACCGCTGAATACAATGACCCAGACGGTTACGAATTCATAGACTTTGAAGGCAAGGGTGATTGCTACCCGAAAGTCACCTGGCAGTTACGCAAGGTGTTCGTACTGGAATCAGAGCCGGTCGATCCCAACCACCCGATCAGCAAACGTGTTCATTACGTCGATGCCCAGACCTTCACGCTGCCACGTACCGTTTTATATGACCGCAAAGGTGACCCGTGGAAATCCTGGACCATCTGCCAGGCAAATGCAGACTATCATCTGGAAAAGAATTTCGGCAGCGGTGTCTCCATTGATGATTGCTTCAGCATGGTCGATCTGCAAGCGCAACACTGTACCACCGGCCAGTTCAAGGGCCAGGTGGATCCGAAACTGAATCCCACCAGCTTGTTCACGGTGCAGCACCTGCGTGCCAAAGGCCGTTAAAAGCAGTGCGTGGTTTTGAAGCAGGTGGGGCGGCAAAGGCTCCCTTTTGGTAGAGGACGGGCATGGCAGCAGACAATGGTGGGAAATGGCATAATTGCCTGCCGCGGAGCAGGTAAGGCGTATACACTGGCTGCCAAAACCACATGAACTTGAAAAACACAAAAATATCCCACGAATTTCCAGACATAGGTGATTTAAGGGATTCTGTTCGCTTTGACGCTGGTACTGGCTGCATCTGGTTGGAACAGCAGCGGGTAATGTTGCTGCATACTTCCGCTTTTGGGGCTCTGCGTGACGAGTTATTCGAGTCCCTGGGAACAAAAAATGCAAAAGGCGTACTGTTTCGTATCGGCCTGAAGTCAGGAGAAGCAGACGCTCATCTGGCACGCAGGCTGCGGGCCGATGCCAGTGATGAAGACGCCTTTGCTGTGGGCCCTCAGCTCCATGCCCTGGAAGGCGCGGTACACGTAACGCAGGTACAGCTCGAGATAGACATTGACTCCGGTCACTACCTGGGGGAATTTATCTGGCGGAATTCATTCGAAGCGGAGCAACACCTCGCTTCCCAGGGTCTTAGCAAGGAGCCGGTATGCTGGCAGCAGATCGGTTATGCCAGCGGCTACACCTCCGGATTTATGAAAGCGCCGGTGGTGTACAAAGAGGTCGAGTGCGTTGGCAAGGGCGATGACCAGTGTCGGATTATTGGCAAACCCTTGCAGGACTGGGAAGATGCTGACGAATTGCAAAACCTTTTCAGCCGCGAAAAGCTCGCAGAAGAACTCTACTCGCTGCACAGCGAAGTTCAGAATTTGCGGGATATCATCGCGCCGGCCCTTACACCCGATCACATTGTGGGACATTCCCCCCGCATCGCAGTTGCGTTGAAGTTGATGGAGCAAGCCGCCAATACAGACGTCACTGTGCTGATGCTGGGTGAAACCGGTGTGGGCAAGGAAACGCTCGCGGGTGTGCTGCACAAACTGGGGACCCGCCGTGACGATCCCTTTGTCGCGGTTAACTGCGCGGCGCTGCCGGAAGGGTTGGTTGAAGCAGAACTGTTTGGTGTGGAAAAAGGAGCCTACACGGGTGCGGAAGTTTCCCGTGCCGGGCGTTTCGAACGCGCCCACGGCGGCACCTTGTTCCTCGACGAGATTTCTGAATTGACCCTGGGGTCCCAGTCCAAGTTGTTGCGGGTACTTCAACATGGCGAGTTTGACCGTGTTGGTGATAGCAGGACGCGCAAGGTTGATGTGCGATTGATCATCGCGACCAACGCCGAGCTTAGTCACCTTGTCCGGGAGGGTAAATTCCGGGCCGACCTTTTTTACCGGATCAATATTTTTCCGATCATGATTCCACCGTTACGGGAGCGGTTAGATGACTTGCCCGGACTAATTGAGAAATTCCTTGATCGGTTTAATTCCAGACATGGCAGAAATGTCCTCGGTATCACAGACAAGGCCATGGCCTGCTTCAGGGCTTACCATTGGCCTGGCAATATTCGCGAACTGGAAAACCTGATCGAACGCGGCGTGATCCTTACCGAAGACAATGAGTTGATCGAAGAGAGTTCTGTGTGTATCGGCATGCCAATGGATAATGTGAATGAGTCGCGCGTTACCCGGGCAGGGGAACTGGTATCGACCCATGGATGTGGCGCCGAGAAAAATGCATTTCAGTTGTTCGTCAACCAAGGTGCGGCCAGTTTTGATGATTTTGAGAAGAACCTGCTGCGCGGCGCGATGGAAAGCGCCGGTGGCAACATCGCCAAGACTGCACGTTTGCTGGGTATGAGTACGCCGCAGTGCCGTTACCGCATGAAGAAATTCAAGCTGGCCTGAGCAAGAAAATTGCTGGTTTATCGGGTTCTGAGACGGCCTGGCTTGAAGTAGCTCTTGTTGCGGCCCCGGGCATGTATGATGGCCGTGGCGCAATTACAATTACCGGTACCCGGAGTTTTAGGTCAGCATATGAGTTCCATTCACGAAACACTTCAACAGGTATTCGGCCTGGCTGAATTCCGCCCTTTTCAGCAGGACATTATCGAGCAGGTGCTTGCAGGTGGGGACGCTTTCGTGCTGATGCCCACCGGTGGCGGGAAATCCCTGTGCTATCAGCTTCCGGCCCTGCACCGCACAGGTCTTGGGATCGTGATTTCGCCACTGATTTCGTTGATGAAAGACCAGGTGGATGCGCTGGTGGCCAACGGGGTCAGGGCGGCCATGTACAACTCCACACTGGGCCTGGATGAAACCCGAACGGTGTTGGCGCGCCTGCACAATGGTGAGTTGGACCTGCTCTACGTGGCACCCGAGCGCATGATGAGGCTTGGTTTTATCAATAGCCTGGAGCATCTCCCACTGGCTTTGATTGCCATTGATGAAGCCCACTGTGTGTCCCAGTGGGGACATGACTTCCGGCCGGAGTATGCCGCCCTGGGTGAACTTCGGGAGCACTTCCCCAAAGTGCCATTTATAGCCCTGACGGCTACCGCTGATCCGCATACGCGCGAGGACATTGTACAGGTGCTGGGTTTACATGAAGCACGGCCGTTCGCGACCAGCTTCGACCGGCCGAATATTCGTTATTCGGTCCTGGAGAAACACCAGCCACGCAGGCAATTGTTACGATTCCTCGGCAGCCAGGGTGATGGTTCCGGCATTATTTATGCACTGTCGCGTAAGCGTGTGGAGGAGATCGCGGAGTTTCTGCGCGAACATGGATTTTCTGCAGATGCCTACCATGCGGGCCTGTCTGCCGACACCCGCAAAACTGTGCAGGAGCGCTTCATTCGTGATGATCTGCCGATCGTGGTTGCAACGGTCGCCTTTGGCATGGGCATTGACAAGCCCAACGTGCGTTTTGTGGTTCATTACGACCTGCCCCGGCACATGGAAGGTTATTACCAGGAAACCGGCCGCGCCGGCCGTGATGGCTTGCCGGCTGAGGCCCTGATGTTATTCGGCCTGCAGGATGTGGCGACA
This sequence comes from Oceanospirillales bacterium, assembly GCA_003233115.1. Taxonomy (GTDB): domain Bacteria; phylum Pseudomonadota; class Gammaproteobacteria; order Xanthomonadales; family SZUA-36; genus SZUA-36. The sequence continues at coordinate 5,228 of QIKV01000108.1, read as the reverse complement.
GCGCGCTATCACCTGGAGCAAAGCGGCAATGAAAACCAGCGTCGGATTGACTCCCACAAGCTTAACGCGATGGTTGGCTTTGCCGAAAGCCTGACCTGCCGCCGCCGTGTGTTGCTCGGTTATCTGGGTGAGCAACTCGAAGCAGATTGTAGCAACTGCGATATATGTCTGGATCCGCCGGAACGCTATGATGCCACCGAGGCAGCGCGTAAAGTGCTGTCCTGCGTGTATCGCGTTGGGCAAAGCTTTGGTATCAAGCACGTTGTTGATGTGCTGCGTGGTGCGGATAACGAACGGATTCGAAAATTCAACCATGAATATCTTACCACTTACGGCATCGGTCAGGAGTACAGTCACGCAGAGTGGCTGTCACTGGTGCGTCAACTGATCCATCGCGGCTACCTGATCCAGGATATTGCCGCATTCTCGGTCCTGAAGCTGACCCAACAGGCGCGGCATTTGCTGCGCAATGAGGAATCGCTGGAGCTCGCCCGGCCGCGGGTACAGGTAAAGAAGGCGCACAAGAAGAAGTCCACCGCAGCCGTTGCACTCAGTGAGGATGACCTGCGCCTGTTCGAGGTCCTGCGCGATATACGCAAGCAACTGGCCGTAGACCAGGGGGTGCCGCCGTATGTAATTTTCGGTGATGCAACACTGGTGGAAATGAGCCGTGAACGGCCTTCGAGTGATGCAGAGTTCCTGCAGATCAACGGCGTGGGCCAGGTCAAACTCGAGCGCCACGGTACAACCTTTCTTGAAGCAATCGCGAGCGTTATATGACTATGCAGAACAAATCACTGTGGCAATCTACACAACAACTGCTGGGTATAGAAATGAGTCCGGTAAGCCATCTGGAGCGCCTGGCTTCCATCGGTGGTGGTTTTGTCAGTATCTTGCTGATTTTACTGGTAAGCAGGTATTTTGTGGGGGCTACCGATGCGATGCTGATTGTAGCTTCCATGGGGGCCTCAGCGGTATTGTTGTTTGCCGTACCGCACGGACTTTTAGCGCAACCCTGGCCGGTATTTGGCGGGCATCTGGTGTCTGCCCTGGTCGGCGTCACCAGCGCCCAACTGGTACCAGAGCCATTTCTGGCCGCCGCGCTGGCGGTAGGCCTGGCCATCGGTGCCATGCACTATCTGCGCTGCATCCATCCACCGGGTGGTGCGACAGCATTGACTGCAGTGGTTGGCGGCGCCGGGGTTCAGCATTTGGGCTATGGTTTCATCGCCATGCCGGTATTGTTTAACGTGTTGATAATTTTAGCCGTGGCGGTTGTGTTCAACTATCCATTGGCCTGGCGCCGCTATCCTGCAGTGTTGCAGCGCAAGTGGGCAGCACCTGAGCAAGAGGAAATGCCAGGTGGAGCGTATCCTTCGATATCCCACGCCGATTTTGTTTACGCGTTGAGCGAGATCGATTCATTTATCGATATTACCGAGCAGGACCTTGTGCGCATATACGAACTGGTCACCCGGCGCAGGGTGTACCCAGCGGACGTAAAGTGAGAGTGTGAGTAGCAGGTTTGCTGCCAAAGCTGCTACCCACACATCTCAGTTCCGGGCCATTTGCTTCTTCTTTCCAGCTAACTGGAAGCTACTGTCAACTGGAAGCTGCTATGCGTGCCCGTGACCCGCCGTTGGCGGTGTCGACGTTGGTGGCGTCGACTTCTGCATGGTGACACCGAGGGCGGTGCCGCCGATCAGGAGGCCCACAATAACCTGGTTCCAAAACGGACCTGCCAGATTTGTGAAGCCCAGCGCAAACGGCGCAAGGATCAGCCATAGTCCGAGGACCATGTTGGTATATTCCTCCCAAACCTGCGGGCGAACGAGTGCCGCAATGGCAAATATCGCCACTGCCGTGCCAGTCAGGTAGGAGTTGATTGCGGCCACATCGCTAATACCACCGATTCCTAAGAACGGCGCGAGTATAAGCCATGCACCCAACAGGACATTTATCCAGTCTTGCCATCGTTGCTCTTTCATATTACACCTCCCGTGTTCCATTGTGAGGCTATCTGCAACCGAAAACTCTTTGGAACACAACCTATATATAGCACCTGTGTGTTAGGCACAGGTCAAGGGGTAAATTGAAATTTCTTTTTGGTCTACACATTCAGGCTGATTATGCTGGTGGCGGACTCATGTGACGTTCGCAGCGACACCAGGTACAGTCACAATCTGCATGCAGATCCAGTATCGGTTCGACCCGCTGTGATGCTGCCAGGTGGTACAAGGCTCGTTTCCACCAGCGGGGGGCACAGGAACGGTTCATCCGGTCCCGTACATCACCACCATCTGGAAACCGTCGCAGGGCAAAACTGTAGCCACGGTTACCCAGGTGTTCATAGAGCCAGCGGTTGGCTGCTGCCGTTTGTTGGTAGGGACGAATCCGATGCTTGAAGACCTGATCGTACTGTGAAGGATTACCGGTCGCCAGAGCCCTGCCCGCAGCAGCGCCGGTAAGCAGGGCCCAGCGGATGCCAAAGCCGAACAGCGGGTCCTGGGAACCGGCCGCTTCACCGGCATAGAGAATATTTCCCTTGCGTACCGATTGCGGCAACGAGAAATTCCCGGTCCCTCCAAAACGGCGTGGGTTAAGCATGTGCAGGCTGACATGTTTTTCAAAAAAACCGATACTGCGTTCCACGTAAATACGTTCGTTGTGGAAATCCTTAAAAACACACACAGCCAGGGTGCCGAGCCCCTGGTTAATGAGCAGGTAGGCATAGCCCAGTGGTGCCAACTCTTCAGAGATCGCCACGTAGATACCGTCAGCCATATCCGTGTCGAACAGGTAGCCGGCGACAATGGCATCTGCCCGGCGCGGTCCTTCCGCAACCACTCCGCCATTGGGCAGGTGCGATGCGGGCGAACTAAAGCGGATTTCCGCACCTGCTGCCAGGGCTTGATCCTTCAACGCATAGTCAAGGCTTCCAGGATGGGACCCCCGACGAACCAGGTAGAACATGGGAAGTTCGGAGCGGACGGTTTTAATTGCCCCCGCAGGGTCAAAACTGACAACTTTGTGTATGGGTATGTGCTCGAAATCTGTGTTGATACCCAGCGAGGCGAGTTCCACGAGCACATCACCCTGGGTGGTCCAGTTCTCCAGGCCCTGAAAATCGCCGTGGAAACGTGTGCCGACATCGGCACGCTTTTCGTATACCAATGCGTGTTGGCCGGCTGCCCTCACCGCCATTGCTGCTGCCAGCCCCGCCGGTCCAGCCCCGGATATCTCGATAACCTGCTTAGCGCCCATCGTTACCCACTATGCAATTGCGTTCCCGCACAGTAGCGCATTGCATGTCCCCACTGCTATTGTTTTTCAATTGTGTTGGTAGAGGTCTTCACGCCGCAGTGGTACCGGTTGTGGCTGGTGCCGTTGACCAGCTACTACCTGGTAAACGCCAAGTCCACCCGCTGCAAAATTATAAGCGCAGCCAGCCATGTAGAGCCGCCATAAGCGGTAAGTCACCTCACTCGAATAGCTTATTGCCTCCTGCTGCTTTGTCTCCAGTGCAGTCACCCAGTGGCGCAGCGTGAGTGCATAGTGCCGGCGCAGGCTTTCAACATCCAGGATTTCAAAGCCGGCACGTTCCATGGCGCCGCTGACATCGCTGATGCGGGTCAACTCACCATCCGGGAAGATATAACGGTTCATGAAACGGGATTCCGGCGTACGTTTCCAGCCGGTCTCATTGGTGATGCCATGATTGAGAAACAGGCCATCGGGCTTGAGTACCCGCCGGACGGTACCGAAATAAGTCGGGAAATTCTTGATGCCGACATGTTCGAACATGCCGACGCTGACTACACGGTCGTACTGTACGTCCTGTGGCAGATCACGATAATCCAGTAGTTCAATATGCACCTGCTCTTCCAGACCCGCCTTTTCTATCCGCTCTCTGGCCAGTTGAGATTGTGCCTTGCTAAGTGTAATGCCATGTACGCTTACCCCGTAGTGACGGGCGGCCCACAGGGCCAGTGCGCCCCAGCCACAACCGATATCCAGTAGCGTTTGCCCCGGCTGTAGCCGCAGTTTGCGGCACAGATAGTCCAGCTTGTCATGCTGGGCATCAGCCAGCGATTGTTCAGCAGAACTGAAATAGGCGCAGGAGTACACTCTTTCAGGATCCAGCCACAGGCTGTAGAAATCATTGCCGACATCATAGTGGTGGGCGATGCTGACCTGGGAATTTCTGTGGATTGCACGGCCTGTACTCCGGTGAGGATTAAAGCCGGTGCTGGTCTGTTTCGGCAGGCGCAGCGCCAGGCGTAGCAGACGCAGGCGGGTACCAAGGGACAGATCCAGATTGGCCAGGTGAATCTTGAGGTCAAACATGGACTCCAGGTCGCCTTCCACATCAACGGTGCCGGCCAGATAGCTTTCTGTGAGCCGTAACAGGTCGCGGTGCAGGATCAGGTCACGTAGCGCGCCGGGTTCCCTGAAAATTGCAGTGCAGGGCGCATCATAGGTGCCGTGTGCAAGTGTTCCGTCCCACAGCATGATAGCCGTGTGGCCCCGGTAATCCGCCAGAATCCCGCCAACAATCTCAACGCCGATTGTTACCAGGCGGTCTGTGGTCGAAGCAGCAGGGCCGCTGCTTAGTGCACTACCCTGCATCAGGCTGTTCTTCTGTTGTGTTAAAGCCATGGTGTACCTCCTTGGGCATCCCCGGAATCTGATATCAGAACCTTTTTCTGATTCTTTTACCAAAGCTTACAACATGTGCGTTAGACTCAGGTCAAGTTACCTCCCCGCTGTAATCACGTCCCCTGCAATGGACAGGGCGCGCTTGTCCTTCAATGCGTCTGATAGATTTCTGGAAGTTTTACTCCTATCCTTACTTTACAAGATCAGTTCACCCGGGAGTAAGGATTTGAAGCCTTGGATGCATTTTCAGCCAAACAGGGGCCGCCTGATTGTGCCGCTGATGCTAAGGAGCTTCTGATTTATTCCGGGCAAAGTAGATTGCGATTTAGTAAGTTCAGTTTCAGGGCACGAATTGCCGTGCTGGCTGCAGCCACAGCCCTGAACGCTTTCGGTGGGTCTGACCCCGACTCGGGTCCGCCCGATATCTCTCGCCTCAGCACTGACCCCAGGGTAGTGGATGAGGGGGAGTGGGTGGATTTCATCGCCCAGGCCTCCGACCCGGACGGGCGCCGGTTCGAGTACCGCTGGGACTTCGGCGATTGGGACGTCGCTGAAGACGCTGGCAGTGT
>QIKV01000013.1 GCA_003233115.1 Oceanospirillales bacterium | reverse complement strand
ACCCACCACCAAATCAGCAATGTGGCGACCGGTGGTCGGTCCCTGGGTCAGGCCGTAATGGCCATGGCCAAAGGCATAAAACACATTGCGGTGCCCGGGAGAGGCTGAAATGACCGGGGTTGAATCGGCCATCATGGGCCGCTGCCCCATCCATTCGGTCACGTTCTCGGTATTGAGGCCTTCCAGGTAGTGGCTGGCGTGCCTGAGCAGGACCTTTGCGCGCCGGTAATCGGGCGTGGCGTCCAGCGCGGCAAATTCTGCCGTTCCTGCAACCCGCAACCCATCGTTAAGCGGTGTCATAACGAATACGCGGCTCAATGACATCACCGGGTAGTCCAGTGCAACACCCGGATCGGCAATCATGCTGTGATAGCCGCGCTTGGCGATCATCGGAACTTTGTAGTCCAGTTGCGCTGCCAGGATATTTGACCAGGCTCCGGCTGCGACAACCAGCTTGTCTGCCTCGACCCTGCGCCCGGACTCAGTTTGCAGGCTGACACCTCTTTCATCGGCAACCACGCTGATAACCCGATCCTGGATCCAGGTTGTACCATTAGCAAAACAGTGATCTGCAATGCGCGCAGTGACTTTCTCCGGATCCAGCAACTGGTGCCAATCAGGCATCATCACTGCCACGCCACCATCAAGCCTCAGACACGGCACCCTGGCTTTCATCTCGTCATGACTGAGCCGGCAGGATTCAAACCCCAGGCGGGCACGCAAATCTCTTTGCCACTGATCAGCCTGGTACTCCTTTTCCGTGTCATAGACATGAATCGCGCCCCCGGCGCGGTACAAATGCGATGAATCTGTGGCTTTAAGAATCTCATCGTAATCCGCGAACACCGTGCGCATCAATTGTTCCTGCGCCGTTGCGATGGCCTCCACTTTCGGCATGGAACTGACGCGCCAGAACCGCCAGAACCACGGCAACAAGCCGGGGATAGCCAGCGGCCTGATGCGCATCGGCCCCAACGGGTCGAGCATCCAGCCCGGTACTTTCCGGATCATGCCGGGATAGGAAAACGGAATAACGGATGATGCTGAAATGCAGGCAGCATTGCCGGTACTACAGGACTGCCCCGGCGGCACGTGGTCAACAAGGGTGACATTCAACCCCTTGCGCTGCAGGTGCCAGGCGCAACTTGCACCAACAATGCCTGCGCCGATCACCACACAACGCTGTCGGGGTTCATTCATTTCAGCTCAGCTCAGCTCAATTAACCATGGAAAAACTCCGTTAATTGTAGCTGAAACTTTGCCTGTGAAATATGCGGGTTAACTTAATTACTGCGTATCTTGATGGTTCCGTTCAAAGTATCAATATTCAACCGGGCGCTACCGTCGCCGATGTTGCCATTGAGATCACTTCCAACGAAACCCTTATCGGTCTTGAGGCCGAAGTCACGGCCATTGATGCTGCCATTTAGAGTATCTGCGCTGACTTCCACATCCGCATTTTCAGGCAGCCTGATGGTGACGCTGCCATTGACCGTTTCCGCCGTCACTTTTTGCTGGCCCTCGAGCCGGGCGAAAGAGGCCCTGACACTGCCATTGACCGTTGACAAGCTGGCATCCGAGGCGAGATCGCTGAGGCTCAGCTTGCCATTGACAGATTTGGCGATGACCTTGCCAGCAACCCCGCTCACCTCCACTTTGCCATTGACCGTCTTCACCATATCCAGGTTGGTGGCCGCCGGCACAGTGATATCATAGGTAACCTTGAGCCCACTACCGCTTTTATTGAACCAGCCGTTCGAGTCCGGCAAATCCGTTTCAATGACAATGGCATCGGCCTTATGGGAAATATCAATTTCTATCCTATCCAGCAGTTCCTGGGTATTTGCTTCTTTAACAGCAACAATTTCAACGCTATCGCCACTGCCACCGCTTACGGTAATCGATCCGTTAACGTTCGCGACACTGAGGCGTCCGCCATCATTGAGCTTGTAGGAGAATGTCTCTTCCCCGGTAACTTTCGCACTAAGACTGGCCGAAGCCACCAGGGCACCCACCAGAATCATTGTTCTGAATAACATGACAAATTCTCCTTTGTACTCACTATACACAGTTAATATGATGGTTTTGACGAGAGTGGCTAACGAGTGGTTTAAAATCTAATGAAAGATAAACAAAATGGGGCCAATCCAATTCTGCGACCAATGAGGTTATGCGACATTGAAGCCGTGGCGGGCATCATCCGCAGCGTGATGACGGAATTCGAGGCCGTCGGTTGCGGTTACTCAATTACCGATTCCGAGGTCGACAATATGTTCCACGCATATTCACCTGCGGGTTCGGCGTTCTACGTGGTAGAAGTTGGTGGCCGGGTGCTGGGTTGTAGCGGCTATGCGCCGCTAACGGATGGGGACAAGGGCACCTGCGAATTGCGCAAAATGTATTTTCTGCCCGAACTGCGGAACACGGGCACAGGGTCCCGAATGCTGGCGTTATGCCTGCAGGAGGCCCGCCGCGATGGTTACCGACGCTGTTACCTTGAAACCACAGACGGCATGACAGGAGCACGCAGGCTGTATGAAAAGCACGGTTTTAAATACCTCGACAAACCCATGGGCAATACCGGCCACACCAGTTGTGGTATCTGGATGGCCAGGCCAATTGCCAGCCAGGCCAATTGATTAACACTGCCGCTAGGTGTTGAGGATTCTGATGGGAGTAAGTATTTGCAAGCGAAGTACCCACTTCCCCAGAACGAGACCTCCACCCCCCGCAACAAGAATCTACTGAACTTAGCGGGGATACGAGGGGAGTACTCTCAGAGACCGTAGCCGGCAGGGAAGCCGGCTCCGAGCCTACAGGACGTACTCGTGGCGTGTCTCTGGGGGTACTCCCCCCGTGTCGCCGCCGCAGGATGGTGCCTTTCTATTAGAACGGGTTAGAACGGGCTAATTGATACGCTGTGTAAGACTGGGAAACTTCGGGAACAACGCCTGCGGTTCTGCTTCACCCATCATCTGCTGGCGCACCAGCGGGATTGGCGGGCCACCGTAGCTCAGGAATGCATCGTGGAAATCACGCCAGGCTTTTCTGCCGCCACGCGTCGCTGTCCAGTCGTCACGCAAGCGTCTGATCATCAGTTTGCCCATGGTGTAATTCAGATAGGCGGGGTCGTAGGTGCCCCTGGCCGCCTGCTGAATGGCGGTGCCCTCACTCTGAAAGCCTTGTTCGATGAAAAACCGTTTTGAGTCTTCAACCGACCAGCCCCTGGTGTGCAGGCCAATGGTGGAAAGGAAGCGCGCATCACGCAGCAATGCATTGCTGATCTCGCCGATGCGGGTTTCAGGGTCGGCGTTGCGTAAACCAGCTTCGACCATCATTTCTTCGGTGTAATGCGCCCAGCCCTCAGCGAAGGCATATCCGACAAATACACGGCCAAAGAACCACGGGGCGCGGTTGGCGTGCAGAAAATTAAGAAAATGCCCGGGCCAGACTTCATGTACCGAAGTGAACAAGAGGTCGGCCTCACCGGCGATGTAATCTTCCTGTACGTCCCTGGGCCAGGATGGGTTGGGAGGGGAAATGTAATAGACAGATGGCTGGTTCTTCTCCCACGGGCCAGGGATGTTGATATAGGCAAAATTGGAGCGCGCATACGGCGGCGCTTCATTCACCAGTGCCAGTTCCTTGCCGGGAATGCTGACCAGGTCTTTTTGCACAATAAACTCTCGCAGCTCTACCAACTGCTCCCGCGCGGCTTCGACCGAACCATTTTCCGGCTTGTGGGCGGACATTTTTGCAATGCAGCCCTGGGTGCTTTCGCCGGGTGCGAATTCAGCACAGGCGCGATTCAAGTTTTTAAGATTGCGATCCATGTCCGCACGCCCGATCGCCTCAAGCTCATCCAGCGGCGTGTCCACCCGCTCGGTGTCCCATAACATTTGTCTGAACAACTCCGGCCCGAGTGCGAAATCCTCTGTCGCAGTCGGCAGATTGGATGTCAGCCAGTCAGCCATATCCTGCATGGCGGCCACTGCTTTCTTATTCGCCCGGGTGAATGCCTGTTGCAGGTTTGCGTCTTCAACATCCGCCCATATTGCCGGTACGTCATCGCGAAAATACGCAGCGTAGCCACCAAACCCGTCAATGCCCAGTTGCAGCCAGGTGCGCGGCATCGGCATGGCGAGGTTTTGTCGAATCTGCGCAACCGCCCGCGGAACATTTTCCAGGTAACGTGTAAACGCCTGCATGCGCTCGGCCAGCGGGGCATAATCCAGGGCAATATAAGCGCTGGGGTCCAGCGAATCACTCATCCATCCAAAGTAATACTGGGGGCTACGAAATGGCAGGCCCACTTTTTCCATCCAGAAAAGCTGTCGATCCACTGTGGAAATGAAGTATTCACGCTGGTATCGCTGCTCCGCGCTCATCTGCTCTTCGGAAAATGCCTCAGCAGCATCGCGAACCTGGTGTAAGCGGGTGATTTCTTTTTCTATGCCGGCCCGGCTCCAGTCCGGTAGCTGGCCATCATATTCATGCCGGCCCTGCGTGACCGCCCATTGCGGGTGTGCAGCAACCTGTGCCTCGATCTGGCGGGTGACAAATTGTTCCCAGGTTTCTGCTTGCGACTGTTCCTGTGCAACCGCTGCCGGTGTCGGCTCTGCGGCTTTTTGACAGGCGCTTAAGGCCAGCAATGAGAATAAAACGAATGCGAACAGAACCCGTGCCCGAAAACGGATCATGTAAGAGGTTCCGGGAATGGGAAAGCGGGCATTTTAACCGCTCATGTGTCGCACAGAATTGAGATCTTACGCAGGGCCCGATCTACTTCTGCATCGGTAGCGGCACCGGAAAGCTCGTTTTTGGCAGCCACGCATTCCCGCGCTTCTTCCTGCATCTCATCCTGCAGACTGGCCACGACCTCGGCGGAGGCCGGGTCACAATACGTGCTGGCTACGCGCCGGATATTGGCATTTTTTCCACCTGGGTTTTCGACAATGACACAATCATCCACCTTGATCTCCGTCTGGTCAGAGATGATTACGATTAGACCTGTTACGGTCTTCACCTGGTACTCACGTGCATTCCGGCTGCCCTGGGCCGCAGATGCCGTTGCGCCGCCAACCACTGCCCCTGCGGTTGTCCTTCTGAATTTTGTACCAGACGATTTGCCCTTTCCAGCGTACAGGCCGATGGCTCCACCCACCAGCGCGCCTCTACCGGCATTGGACTTTTCCTGCACATACTTCGATCCAACCACAACGCCATACTGAATTTGTATGGACTGGCCGCTCTTTTGGGCCAGCAGGGAGCCACTTGACAGAACCAGACCCAATGCAACCAGTAAATGTAACGCTTTCATTCTTACACTCCAGATAAAACCATGTTACCCGCTAAAGACCCATGCCGCTGTGAACAGTTCCGACAGCCCACCAGGCAGTTTATTTTACGCCGTGCATCAACTTGTTAATAGCCGGAGCCAATAGCAGGTAGGCAATGCCGACGCCCAGACCAATCCAGAACAATTGCATGTATACACCTGAGTATTGCGTGATGCCTGCAGCAACCAGGGTGCCCTCACCGTCAGCAGTTCCGCCGGATGCAATGGCGGCTATCAGACCGGCGATGTACTGGGCCATGGCAATGGAAAGGAACCAGCCACCCATGGCCAGACCGACTTCTTTCTCATCGGCCAGCTTGGTCACCATGCTGAGTCCAATCGGCGACAAACACAGCTCCCCGGAGGTGTGCAGCAGGTAAGTCAGCGCCAGGAAAATCCACGGCACCAGGCCGGCGGCATTGCGCATATTGCCGATGGCGAACACCAGCAACAGGAATCCCAACGCCACCTGGATCAGTCCCAGCGCAAACTTGCGCGGGATAGACGGGTTGATGTTTCTTTTTTCCAACCAGGGCCACAGCATTGCAAACACCGGCGCCAATATCAGAATGTAGAGTGGATTCAGGGACTGGAAGACACCAAAGCCGCCAGCCTGCCAGGTCTCCATACTGCCGAACATCGGGGTAACAAACTCACGGGCAAAGAAATTCAATGAACTGCCGGCCTGTTCAAACAGGGACCAAAAGGCGGCATTCGCCACAAACAGTATGATCATGGCAATGTAACGTTGCATCTGCACTTTATTTCTTGAGCGAATGCCGGACATAATAAAATATGCGATCAGGCCCAGCATGATAACGATCAGCAGGTAACCCAGGATGGTGCTTTCTGACAACAGGAAGAAGACCACGGCTGCCAGTACGATGGCACCGGCCCCAACGGCAAAAAAGCGTCCCCAGCCGTCTTTGCCTTCTTCCGGCAAACCAATATGCCCGAGCGATCTCTTTGCGACCTCCAGGAACAGGGTCGACAGGATCATGCCGATTCCGGCTGCAAAAAAGCCCCATTTTAGACCCCATGTCGCTCCGATCCAGGCCGCGGTAACAAAGGGTGCAACCATCGCTCCAAGGTTGATGCCCATATAAAATATGGTGAATCCGGAATCACGCCGCACGTCGCCGGGCGCATACAATTTACCGATCATGGTGGAAATATTGGGCTTGAACAGGCCATTGCCGGCAACAATCAGTGCCAGGCCAACCAGAAACCAGTTCAGGTCTTCAATCAGCAGCACAAACAAGCCTGATGCCATGATGATCGCACCAAGCAGAATCGAACGTTGATAACCCAGCACGTGGTCAGCGATATACCCCCCGGCAATTCCCGTGGCGTAAACGAGGGCGGTGTAGCCACCATATACGAGGCTTGCCTGTGCGTTGGCACCGGCACCCAGGTAGGCGAAAAATGTGGTCGCTACATAGACCGCCAGTACCGCACGCATGCCGTAGTAGGAAAAGCGTTCCCACATCTCAATATTGAATAGCTGCCACAGCGCCTTCGGGTGGCCCATAAACTCACCGGGCGGTGGTTCCCGAAACGTGGTGCTCACACCATCAGTTTGACTGGTCACGTTTGAAGCTCCAAATCTGTTTTGAAAGGGTTGTTTTCTTTGCCGCGGCTTAACCGTGGCGAAAACCACGCGCAAGCATACCATTGCCGGCACCCTAGCACCTATCCCTCGAGCAGTTATTTGTGCATGCAAACCTGTGTGCGTGCGATAATTACGCCACATAAATTAACCTGATGGGGTAGCGCTTCGTGGATCAGCAGACCGCACAAAAATTTATCGATGAACTCTGGATGGATTCCATCGTTCCTGAACTGGTTGAGTACATCAGGATCCCCGCCAAATCCCCTCACTTTGATGCCGACTGGGCAAGCAATGGCTATGTGGAAGACGCGGTCAGGCAGGTATTCAACTGGTGCAAGGCCCAGGACGTCAACGGCATTGAACTGGAAATCGTCCGTCTTGAAGGCCGTACCCCACTGATATTCATGGAGATTTCAGCACAGGGCGATGCTGATCCTGAGGATACCATCCTGATGTACGGCCATCTGGACAAGCAACCGGAAATGACCGGTTGGGCCGCCGATTTGGGGCCCTGGAAGCCGCTGATCAGGGATGACAAGCTGTATGGCCGTGGTGGTGCTGACGATGGTTATGCAGCCTACAGTTCACTGGCTGCCATCATGGCGGTGCAACAACAGGGCCTGCCGCACGCACGCATTGTGGTCATTATTGAGGCCTGCGAAGAGTCAGGCAGCTATGATCTGCCATATTACATTGAGCACCTCAGGGATCGCATCGGCGAGCCTACACTGGTGGTGTGCCTGGACTCCGGCGCCGGGAATTACGAGCAGTTATGGCTGACGGTTTCATTGCGGGGCATGGCCTCCGGTACACTGCGTGTTGATGTGCTCAACGAGGGGGTGCATTCCGGGTACGCTTCCGGTGTCGTGCCATCAAGTTTCCGCATCATGCAGCAACTATTCAGCCGGCTTGAAGACCGAACCACCGGGAAAGTATTGCCCGATTACCTGTACGCGCCCATTCCCGGGCAGCGCCTGGCGCAGACCCAGGCCATGGCCGATGCCCTGGGCGATGAGGTCTGGCAGGCCTATCCTTTTGTTGCCGGCGTCGAACCCATGGCCGCAGACAACGTGGAGCGTATTCTGAACCGGACCTGGCGACCGGCCTTATCGTACACCGGTGTACAAGGCATCCCATCTCTGCAGGATGCCGGCAATGTATTGCGGCCTTACACCGCCATGAAGCTTTCCATGAGAATCCCGGCAACTGTGGACGGCGAGGCCGCTTCGCTGGCGATGAAAGAAACGCTGGAGGCCAACCCGCCTTCAGGTGCGCAGGTCAGCTTCAGTCCGGACCAGGCCGCATCCGGCTGGAATGCCCCGGAGGTTGCTCCGTGGTTGCACGCAGCGCTGGAAAAAGGATCACAGGAAAGCTTCAACCGACCGGTGATGTATATGGGTGAAGGCGGCACAATTCCGTTCATGGCCATGCTGGGCGACTTTTACCCGCAGGCGCAATTTATGATTACCGGCGTGCTGGGCCCCCAGTCCAACGCGCACGGCCCGAATGAATTCTTACACATTCCCTTTGCACGTAAGCTAACCACCTGTGTCGCACAGGTGATTGCGGATCATTGCCAGCGTGACAACTGAAAAAACTGCAATGCGGGAGGGAACCGCTTGCGCCTGCCTGTCCTGATCCGCTAATTGGCGCAATTTTGTGACTGGCGGCAGGTTACATCCTCGTCGCCCCGTTCAATCTGGAAGGTGGCGTGCGCTATCCCAAACTGTGCCTGTAGTTGCCCTGCCAGACCGTGCAGAAAACCATCGTCTGTGGGCGGCTTGCACATCAACAAGTGTACGGTTAATGCCGTATCGGTCGTGCTCATCGGCCAAATATGCAGGTCATGAATACCTCCGACACCAGGCTGTGCACACAACCAGTTGCGTATTTTCTCCGGGTCCAGGCCACGCGGCACGGCGTCGATGGCCAGATTCAGCGAATCTCGCAGCAAGCCCCAGGTAGACCAGAGAATCACTGCCGAAATCAACAGACTGCTCAAGGGGTCAAACCAGTCCAGCCCGAACTTCCAGATGACCAGGCCGGATATAACCACACCGAAAGAAACCAGGGCATCCGCTGCCATGTGCAGATAGGCGCCGCGAATGTTGAGGTCGTCGTCCTTCCCGGATACAAAAAACCAGGCCGTGACTGAATTGATGATCACACCGATACCAGCCACGATCATGATGGTCTGTCCAGCAGGTTGAACAGGCTCAAAAAACCGGTTTACTGCTTCCCAGCTTATAATAGCCACCGCCGCCAGTAGTAGCAGGCCGCTAAACATGGAAGCCAGGATAGTGGCGCGTGAGTAACCGTAAGTCCGCCTCAATGACGGCTGCTTGCCCGCGAGGTAGGTGGCACCCCATGCCAGCAACAGGCCCATCACATCGCTCAGGTTGTGGCCGGCATCGGTCAGCAGGGCCAGGGAATTTGCGATCACACCATAGCTGACTTCGACCACTACAAAAATGATGTTGAGCGCCACACCGATAGCAAAGGCCCGGTTATAGTCCGGCGCCTTGTGGTGGTGGTGGTGCTGTGTTTCCCGATTCATATCCAGTATCTCTAGTGCAAAGGTCTTTTTTACAATGGTTATGCTGAACTTTGCCAGCCATGATATAGCGTAATGGCACCAATCACGATAAAGCCGATGCCGGCAATCATGGACATCATTCTGGCATTGATCGCCTGCGACAACAATGAGCCAGCCGCCACTCCAATCGCACTGGCCAGCACCAAAGCAGCAGCGGAACCGATGAAAACTGTCAGTTTGCTAACCTCCCTGTCGGCTGCAAACAACAGCGTAACCAGCTGAGTTTTATCGGCCATTTCAGCAATAAATACAGTCCCGAATACCGTCGCTAACAGTTTCCACTCCATCATTTACTCCTTCGTTTTTGGCCGTTGATCTAAATGTAATAGATGGTACTTGAACTGGCTACTACATGGTTGGATACTGCAGTCCTGAGATTGAGGGCAACAGGACGGATTCATATAAAATGAATAGCCACTACAGGATCTGGTTCAACGGTAAAATACGCGAATTTGACGACTGCAAGGTACACGTGCAAAGCCATGCCTTGCATTACGGCTCATCAGTATTCGAAGGTATTCGAGCCTATAAAACCGCACAGGGAACGGCTTTCTTTCGCCTTGATGACCATTTAAAGCGACTGTTTTACTCGGCATCCATTTACAGAATTCCCATACGCTACAGTCATGAGGAACTCCGGCAGGCCTGCTTTGATACAGTGCGCGACGCCGGTCTGGAAAGTGCCTACGTCAGGCCACTTGTCATGCGCGGTAACTGTGGGCTGGGCGTGATACCCAGGGATTCCGACACGGTCGAAGTTGCCATTATGGTGGATTCCTGGGGAGCCTACCTCGGCGAGGATGGCCTGAAGAATGGTATTCGCGCCTGCGTCACTTCGTGGCAGCGTGTTGCGCCTAATACGATACCATCCGGCGTCAAGGCCGGCGGGAATTACCTCTCCAGCCAGTTGATCGGCTATGAGGCAAGGGACAGGGGCTACGACGAAGGTATCGCCCTTGGACACGATGGGCTACTCAGTGAAGGCGTCGGAGAAAACCTGTTCCTTATCAAGGATGGCCGCATTCTGACCCCGCCTGCGTCCGCTTCAATCCTCGGTGGCATTACCCGCGACACGGTATTCTCGCTGGTGGCCGGCCTTGGTATGGAGGTGGTTGAGCAAACCCTGTCGCGAGAACAACTTTATGGTGCTGACGAGGCCTTCTTTACAGGTACCGCAGTAGAAGTTACGCCGGTGCGCCAGGTCGACCACATTACCATTGGAGAAGGCGGCTGCGGTCCCGTCACCAGGCGTATTCAAACGGCATTTTTCGGGCTCTTCAACGGTGTCACCGAAGATACACACAACTGGCTTGCCTACCTGTAAATAGAGATTGACGAAACTGACAATTATTGTCACAGATTGGACGCACTGTGACAGATTACGGGCCTGTCCAGGCTCTGCCTAACAGGCCATGTCAACCATTATATTATTGTTATTTAACAACTATTTCCAGCCACGCTATATCTGGCCTGATATTTGCATTTACAGGATACAGATGCATTCCAAAATGCATTCCTTTGAGTACTTTTTCTATCCATAGACATAGGAGTCGACTCGGGGAAATAGTTCGCCACCTGTTGAAGCAAGCTGTACCAACCGACAGCTACTGAAGGAACTGAACCAACGACAGTCTCTGCAGGCGCCAGACCCAGGCAACTGGGTCGTTACAGGATAACTAGCTTGGAAATCAAGCAAGAGTGGTCAGGACGCCAGGGGGGGGATTGGTTCAATGATCGCAGTTAAGGGGAGCGTGAGCGCTAGATGAAAATCGAAGCGTTTCACCTGGAAAAGACCCGCTCAAGGCGGGTCTTTTTTTTGCAACCATCTTTTTCCCTCAACAAAAACATCCTGGTAAAGCCGAAGACTGACAATTTTTGTCAGTATTTCGACACATTGCGGCAATACTATCTTCCCTGGAAAATCAAGTAAAACTTTAATAAGATATTATATATTATTGATATATAGATGTATTACCTGAGTTATCTCTATATGGCCCGATAATTGCATTGATAAGGCTGTAGAAAAGGATTTTTTTGGACAGGGAAGTTGTCGCCACTTGAGACTAAGGCTGTAAGGAAACAGCACTTAAACAAAAATAGGGGAAGAAAGGGGACAGACCAAAAGGAAACAGGTCAGTTATCCGGAGCAAGGATGCTTTGAGTGTTAGCAAGGTTAGGTCAGGACGCCGATTTGGGATTGGCCGAGTGATCAAAGTGAAGAGAGGACTTGAGAGCAAGTGTTATAAATCGATAGGCCTCCTCTTAAAAAAAAGGACCCGTTCGCCCGACGGGCCTTTTTTTTTGGCCGCCAAAAAATACCCCAAAAGCAATATCAGACAATAAAGAATCAGGCGCTGACGTAATCGGTAATGATATAGCCGCCTGACTTCTGGTCGCGCTCCAGCGTAACCATTTCCTGCTTTTCCATCTGCTCAAGCAATTCGCTGAACGAATGAAAACCGTGGTAGCGCTCACTGAACCCGGGCTTGCGCCTTTTCAGTGCCTGCTTGACCATAGAGCCCCAGACTTTCTCTTCGGGGTCGCGCTCGCTAAACAGGTCATCCATGATTTCGAGCACCCACTCAAAGGCTTTCTCCTCGCGCCGGCGACTCTTGCCAGCGGTAAACGGCACATCACCGTTGTCCTTCTTGCCGTTGGTTTTCTTCTTGCGCGGCTTGCGGCGCTCCGTCTGGCGCACGATATCATCGTAATAAATGAACTCGTCACAGTTGGCGATCAGCAGGTTTGAGGTTGATTCCTTCACACCCACACCGATTACGATCTTGTTGTTCTCGCGTAACTTGGAGACCAGCGGGGAAAAATCCGAGTCACCGGAAATCACCACAAAGGTATCGACATGTTCTTTGGTGTAACACAGGTCCAGCGCATCCACGACCAGGCGGATATCGGCGGAGTTCTTGCCAGATTGCCGCACATGCGGAATCTCGATTAACTCAAAAGAAGCCTCGTGCATGTCCGCTTTGAAGTCTTTGTACCGTTCCCAGTCACAATACGCTTTCTTGACCACAATATTGCCTTTTACCAGTAGTCGCTCCAGGACTTCTTCGATGTCAAAGCGTGCGTATTTTGCATCCCGGACACCGAGTGCAATGTTTTCGAAATCGCAATACAGCGCCAGGTTTTTAGACTTGTTGGGCATTGGGCTCTATTCTACTTCTAAAACAGCCCATCAAACAGCGTTGGTTTCAATTGCTATAGCCTCATCGAGAATCGCCAAACCGGTGTCCAGTTTTGGGATTTTGTCCACGGTAATGTATTGTAAGAGAAATTGGCACCAAGCTGCACGTTGCCCACCAATGGACAACCCGGAGATTCCCTGACGAATGAACCAGACCAGTACTACCATCACGCCCTACTACCGGCTTGATCCGGATAAGGTCATCCAGGCTATTGAGTCGGCAGGGCTTGCATGCGACGGTCGCCTGCTCGCTCTCAACAGTTACGAAAACCGGGTTTACCAGGTCGGCATCGAAGATGCACTGCCGCTGATAAGCAAGTTTTATCGGCCTGGCCGCTGGACGGATGCACAGATTCTTGAAGAACATGAATTCTCCCTGGAAATCGCGCATGCGGAGATACCCCTTATCCCACCGATGATAATCAACGGGCAGACCTTGCACGAATATGACGGATTCCGCTTCGCGCTGTTTGAGCGCCGCGGCGGCCATGCGCCAGAACTGGACCAACGGGACACCCGTATATGGCTGGGAAGGTTCCTGGGACGTATCCATGCCATCGGCGCCGCGGCCACATTCAGGACGCGCCCGCAACTAACCATCGAGAATTTTGGTCACGAGTCGGTCAACGATTTGCTGGAGGGCCAGTGGTTGCCGCCTCACCTTGAGACCGCTTTTTCCAGTCTTTCTACCGACCTGCTGACTTCTATCGAAGCAACCTATCAACGTACCGGGGAATTCAGTGCAATTCGCCTTCACGGCGATTGCCATCCCGGCAATATTCTGTGGCGGGATGGGCCTTTCTTTGTCGATCTGGACGATTGCCGTAGCGGCCCGGCCATACAGGATTTATGGATGCTGCTATCCGGCGAGCCCCATGAGATGGCGCTGCAGATGAAAGACGTGTTGGAGGGCTATACGCAATTCCACCACTTCAGCCGACGGGAACTGGGTCTGATTGAAGCCCTGCGAACCCTGCGCATGCTGCACCATGCTGCCTGGCTCGCCAGGCGCTGGCAGGACCCTGCCTTTCCGCTTGCCTTTCCATGGTTTGGTGAGCCGCGCTATTGGGAAGATCTGATTCTCAGCCTGCGTGAACAACTGGGGCGCATGCACGAACCGCCATTACAAATCCCAATGTAGGAGAGAGAAATCATGACCAAGTCACCCTACAGACCGTTTGTACCCAAGCCCGAGCAACTCGCCCTGATGCCTGACATTTCCGGTAATACGATCAATGGTATGGGTGAAACGGTGTTTCGCCGGCCCACGCGGGTGTATTGGCATGACCCCGACCTGATTGCCCATGGTAAGTTGCAAAAGTGGTTCTACACGCAGAACCCGGACAACCCCGCCATTAACGAAGCCCGCGAGGCACGTGCAAAAATTCTCACGATTGAAGTCCCGCCGGTCAGCGGCAAACCAATACAACAATCAGCAGAACAATGGTCCCAACAACTGGCCGGCTATGCGGGCACGCTCGAACTGGAGCTGTTTGGAATAACCGCATTCAAGCCCGAGTGGGCCTACGATGGCATCACGCTGGACTACCAATGGGCCATCATGCTCGGCTTTGCGCACGACTATGAACAAATGAAGTCCGCGCCGGAAGCCCCGGCGGGAGCAGAAGTCGTGCGCCAATATGGCAGGGCAACAAAAGCCTGCAAGGATATTGCCACCTGGATCAGGCAACGCGGCTGGGACGCAGCCCCGCACGCAGGGCCCCTGGCCGGCCCGTTGTTAATGATTCCGCCGGCAATTGAGTGCGGCTTTGGTGTGCTCGGCAAGCATGGCTCGCTGATAAGCAAACAATACGGCTCTTCATTCAGGCTGGCGTGTGTACTCACCAATTTGCCCTTACTGCCAACCCCCGGCAAGATCGACTACAACGTTGATGACTTTTGCGGGCGCTGCCAGGTTTGTGCAAACGCTTGCCCGCCGGAGGCCATACTGCCGGAAAAAGTAACCATTCGCGGCAAACGCAAATGGTATGTCAATTTTGATAAGTGCATTCCGTTTTTCAACGAGAATTTTGGCTGCGCCATCTGTATCACCGTTTGCCCGTGGAGCATTCCCGGACGGGGGTACAGGATCGTTCAACAACTGAAACGGCGGGAGCAGCGCCAAAAGAACCAGCACCGGCAGCAGGCCGGCAATTAATCAATAGTGCGGTGGCACTTCGTCCTGCGCCGTGACCCCGGGGGCCGCTTCACCAATATCTTTCAAGCGCTCAAACAACAGGCTCACTTGCCGTTTCAGCTCCAGGATTTCACTGTCCTGTCTGGCCACGGTGGTATTCAGACTTGCATGTAACTCGTCCGAAAATGCTGCCTGGTTTTCCAGTTCTTCTACACGCTTTTGCAGCATTTCCAGTAAATCACTCATTTCTCAGACTACCCAGCGCTTTGCCCTTAACCTTGGCATTCATGTTATTGGTCCGTGAATACGTGTTCGAAAGTCAGCAGCAAGTGCGCCCATGAGCTTTCATCTGCCAATGCATTGTAGGCCAGCGGCAGCCCGTATTTCTGGCCATTGGTCGTAGCTATCGGGTTACTGAAACCATGCAAGGCGCCCGGTAGTCTGATGAAATCGTAATTGGCACCGGTTTTTGCCATCTGTGCCTTGAATCCCGAAATCTGCTCTGCATCGATCAATACGTCAGCTTCGCCGTGATACACCATGATGCGGCAGTCGATCTGATCCGGTCCAGCCACTGCCGCCAGGCCGATGGCACCATGGAATGAGCCGGTAACATTCAGCGGTGCGCCCATGCGGGCCATATGGGTAACCACACCCCCACCAAAGCAATAGCCGATTGCGCCGCTACGATTTTCATCCACCGTGCTGTGTGCCTTCAATGCATCCAATGCAGCCATGAAGCGGCTCCGCGTACCTTCCATGTCATTGACACGGGCGTTCATCAGTTCGCCGGCTTCATCCGGATTGGCGGCGATTCTTCCGTCACCATACAAATCCAGCGCCAGGCCGGTATAGCCGGCTGCGGCCAGCATGCGTGCACGCCGCTGGGCATATTCATTGCAACCCCACCATTCATGTACAACCAGAACACCGGGCCGTGCCCCGGCCGTATCCGCATCCCAGGCCACGTAGCCCTTCATTTCAATGCCGTTGCCCCGGTAGGTTATGGCTGCGCTATGTATGTCTGTCATTTCAAAGCTCCGCTGCGTGCGTGATTGCCGGCTATTATAGTGCGACACGCGGCCGTGTCAGCACACGCTTGCGTTTTCCACCCTTCGACCCCACCTCGCTATACAGCAAACAAAGGAAATAGTTATGAGCCAGATGGAGAGCAGCCCTGAAATCAGTATGGATCCGGCAACCCTGGTGCGCGAGGAGGTCTATACCGACAGCCGTGTTGGCACCATACGCAAAATGACGCCGGTAACCATCGATGGCAAGGTGGATGAGAGCAGAGTGGTGCAGTTTGTCGGTTCCACCCAAATCATGACCCCTGGCGGCGCATTGCCGCTGACGTTTGAGATAGAAGCCGACACGCTGGCAGGTGCGGTGGCCGGGTTTGGCGAAGCAGCACACCTGGCGGTTGAGCGGACCATGGAAGAATTGAAGGAATTACAACGCCAGCAGGCATCTTCAATCGTAGTGCCGGGCAGGGAAGGCGGCAAAATACAATTACCTTGATGTGACAGCCGGCACAACCGGCAGTACACTGTCTCCGGCATGCCTCAGATACCGGTGACACGATGACCAGACCCCCCGGATTCCCCGGCCTTCGCCGGGTTCTGCTGACCATTCTATTGGCCGGGCCGGTTTCTGTCTCAGCACAGGACGGCCTGATCTGGAATCGGCTCGACCCCGAAAACACTGTGTACATGCAACTACTCGACGGCATTGTAGTTATCGAACTGAACCCGGCTTTTGCACCGAAGACAGTAAAACAATTCAAAGGACTGCTGGAAGACCAATTCTACCGGGGCATGAGTTTCTACCGGGTCATCGATGGCTTCGTCGCCCAGGGTGGTGACGAAAGTGACATCGGTGATGCGCATGACGTGCCTTCATTAAAAGCCGAGTTTGAGATCGAGTGGCCCGTAAAACCAAAAGATAAAGAGGCCGCTAAAGGCTGGTTGCCCATGGCGTGGACACTGGTCCAGAAAGATGACATGTTTGCACCATACACCGGCTTTATCGATGGATTTGCGGCTGCCCGCGATGCAAAGAAAGGCGGCAAAGCCTGGCTGACCCACTGCCCCGGCGTTGTCGCCATGGCGCGCAACACGGATCCTGACACCGGCAGCACAGATTTTTACATCGTCATCGGCCAGGCCCCGCGCTATCTTGATCGCAACCTGACCATCTTTGGCCGCGTGGTGTGGGGTATGGACGTTGTACAGCGCATCCAACGTGGTCCGGCCAGAGAAAATGGCATCATCACCGATGATATGAAGCGCACCTGGATCAAACGTATGCGCCTTGCATCTTCACTCCCAGAGGATGAGCGGCTGAATATTTACGTTGCCGACACCAATAGCAAGGGCTTTGAAAAAATGCTGAAGGAACGTCGCAACCGCAGCAACAAGTTCTTCCACTACAAGCCGCCCAGGGTGCTGGACATCTGCCAGGTCCCGGTCCCCGCCAGGCTGGAAAAGAAATGACCCGGCAGCCGGCTACTTCATTCGGTTACTATCCGGAACAGGGCATTCAGCAGCTTGATCGCTTCAGTGCTCGGCATATTGGTCATCTTGCTGAAGTCCACCAGCGTATCCCCGTAACCGGTCAACGAGGCCTCTCTGCCGAAGGTATTGCGCACCAGCGTGATGGCTTCAGATTGGACCGTATGCTTACTCGTCCAGTATTCCTTCAGGCTGGCCATGACCCGTTCCGGGGACATCGCCAGGCGGAACACCAATGGCTGTGACTTGAGGCTTACCAGCGTACCAATCTGCCGGCGCTTGTAGACCAGCGTGATATAGCGGCTGCCGGCGCGGCGATACTTGATCTGTGTACCGACGTACCAGACCGATTTCATAAAGACTTTGTCAAGGAATGACTCAATCAGTGGACTGCCGTCAACATTGTTTTCGTGCACCCGCCTGATAAACCAGTCACGCGGGCGCTCATAGCTCTCCACGCTGGTGATTTTTGCCAGTTCCATAACCTCCAGAACCGGTTGCAACTCCCGGGTGTCAATCTGCCCGTCATCATTTTCATCCAACAGGCTGAACAATGTGTCGAAATAGGCTGAAATAGCATTTTTGACCAGCTCTTTATCCGGTGAGCGTTCGAACAGACTGACGGCCTCCGGCAGCCCATCAAGATAAGCCCAGCTTTGCAGGCTGGTGATTGTATCTACCGAAGGATCACGGATAAAGTGCTGGAACAGTTCCGGCCAGGCGATCTGCATGCTGATCAGTGCAAACAGAATTTTGCCTTCATTTTCAGTTGTATCGCGGCCGGCATTGTGGCGGTGAATTCGTTCCAGCAGGTTCGTGTAGTTGACTACACGCTTGATGCTGCGAGGATTCCGGCCCACGGTAAAACGGGTGATGTCGAGGAAAAACTGCCGGCTCCCGGCGTCACAACGGGCATCTCTTACACACGGCATCCCGGCTTTTTGCAACAGGCCAACAATATAGTCGTCAAGCTTGTAAGAGGTGCTGGGCACGACAAAGGGCAATTGAATCATCTTGTCAAAAAATGCCTTGCCGCTGGTTTTCTGCAAATCGTGGCCCAGTTTTTCAAGCATGCCCCGTTGCACCACTTCATAGTCCAGTACCATGACAAATACACAGCCCGGCACATCGATAAAATTCTTGATGGCTTCGAGTAACTCCAGGGCCCTGGCCGGGCGAATTCGATCCAGGTCATCGATAAATATCACCACACGCCGATCCTCGCCACTGCGCGCCCATAGCGACACCAGCTTTTCGAATTCACCTCTGAATATCAGCATCTGGCTGGAGATATCGGTATGTGAGGCTTCCACCAGCGAGTCACTGCTGCGACCCTGCGACAACTCCCTGATCTGCTGCATGGCGATGATGAGTTTGCGGTTCGCCGCTGCGAGGCAGGTCTCCAGCGCAGCGGCATCCACGATTTGCTCCTTTCCCAGCACAACACCCAGCCTGTTGGTCAGCGCATACAAGCAAGCCACAGCCATTTGGTTGTCCAGGTCGAACTGCGCGTAGGGCCAACTGTCGAAATTGATGGCTTTGCATTGGCTCGCATCCAGCAAACCTGATTGATCCCCTTCGTCGCTGCCGCGTAGCATATTCATCAGGGTGGTACGCCCGACCCCCCAGTCGCCCTGGATACCGATGGTCAATGGTGTTTCGCATTCATGAATAAAATCCCGCAACGCTTCTGCGTACGGAATCAGGTTCAACGTATCAGCCTTGCGGGCTGCATCATTCTCATCGAGGTTCGATGAAAACTTCAGGGGGGCCTCACGCAGTGTGACATCACTCATTTTTAGTCTCTGTGCTTGCTTATATTCACAAGCATAGTTTAATCAGAGAATTTTTGTTATATCGGCATTGCGAGCGGCGAATCGCACCCTGCTGCCTGCGATCAGGTGTCTCCAAACTGGAGGTTGGCCAGCCTGGCGTAGAGTTCGCTGCTTTGCATGAGTTCGTCGTGGTTACCGATCGCTACAATCCGGCCCGCCTCCATGACAACGATACGGTCGACCTTCTTGACCGTTGCCAGCCGGTGGGCAATGACCAAAGTGGTACGGCCTTTCATCAGTCCATCCAGCGCTATTTGCACCAACTGCTCACTTTCGGCGTCCAGCGAACTGGTGGCTTCATCCAGCAACAGGATCGGCGGGTCTTTCAGAATAGCCCTTGCGATCGCGACACGCTGGCGCTGGCCACCGGAAATACGGGTGCCACGCTCACCCAGGAAGGTGTCGAAGCCATCCGGCAGGGCGTTTATGAATTCATCTGCAGCGGCAGCAACCGCTACCTGCTCCACCGCAAAATCATCCGCATCTGGCTTGCCGTAACGAATATTTTCGCGCGCACTGTCGCCAAACAGCACCGTTTCCTGCGGAACCAGGCCGATTTGTTGCCGTAAGGCGGTCGGATCCAAATTTGCGATATCTATACCGTCAATCTCAATGCTGCCTGCTTCCGGGTCGTAAAAGCGCAACAACATCTGAAAGCTTGTACTCTTGCCGGCGCCTGATGGCCCAACGATTGCGACGGTCTCACCCGGTTCGATTTCAAGCGAAAAATCTTCCAGTGCCGCCGTATCCGGCCGCGACGGGTAGTGAAATTTCAGATGCCTGAATGAAATACGGCCACTCGCGCGCCCGGCTAACACGGCCGGTTTCTCAGGTGCCCGTATTGCGGGGCGGGCGATCAGCAATTCAGACAGGCGCTCCATGGCCCCGGCGCCGCGCTGCACTTCACCCCAGACTTCACTCAGGCCGGCCGCCGATGAGCCTACAAATAGTGAGTACATCAAAAACTGCGCCAGTTCACCACCACTCATTGAGCCTGCCAGCACCGCGCGGGAACCGCTCCAGAGAATGATGGTAATCGCGCCGAACACCATGGTAATGCCAAGTGCGGTTAAAAAGGCCCGCGTCCGCACCCGCCGGATCGCCGCCTTGAAGCTTTCTTCCACGGCGTGCGTATAGCGTTCACTTTGCAGCGGTTCCAGGGTAAATGCCTGCACCGTTTGAATGGCGTTGAGTGTCTCGTCTGCCAGGCCGCTGGTATCGGCCACCCGGTCCTGGGTGGTGCGTGATTGATGTCTTATA
Source organism: Oceanospirillales bacterium (assembly GCA_003233115.1). GTDB lineage: Bacteria > Pseudomonadota > Gammaproteobacteria > Xanthomonadales > SZUA-36 > SZUA-36. The sequence goes on along the minus strand of QIKV01000013.1, from coordinate 2,206 downwards.
CGGCGCCCGACCATGATGATCGGTACGATCACGAGTGGAATCCCCAACAGGATATAGAGCGTTAACTGCACACTGGTCAGTGCCAGCATCACCAGGCCGCCGATCAGGTTGAGGATGGAGCGCAGGGCGATTGAAAGGCTGACGCCGGCAACGCTCTGCACCAGCGTGATATCTGCGGTCAGGCGGGACAGCACTTCGCCGGTGCGCGTGGTTTCAAAAAAGGTCGGGTCCATACGGATAACCCGGTCATAAACTTCGCTGCGGATATCGGCCACCACGCGTTCCCCCAGCCAGGAAATCAGGTAATAGCGCAGTGCGGCGAAACCACCGAACAGTGCGGCGGCCGCAAAGAACCAGCCAAAATACCGATTAATTGTACTCACATTATCGGTAGCGAAGCCATTGTCGATCAGGAAGCGCAATGCGATCGGCAGCGCCAGCAAAGCAACCGATGCCACCAGCAATGCAGCCAATGCGGCAATCAATGTACCGCGGTAAGCAAGCACGAACGGGGCCAGGGCCCGCAGGGGTTGCAGTGAGGTTCCCCTGGGACGCCCGCTGGAATTCTTTTCAGCCATCTAACACAGATGGGGATAATCAGAGAACTTTAAAGGCGACCCACTACTGGCTGCCGATTTGCAGTTTGTTTCCAGTTGTGTATAAATGTGTCCCCCCAAAAGGGGACAACCTCACAACCAGGGAGCTAACACTTGCACGCAATCAACACTGCATACAAATTCATCCTGCCAGTAATACTGGCATTGGGCGCGTTTTCGGTACAGGCCCAGATACCTGTCACGCCCGACACAAAAGAAGTGCTGCACAAAGCCTATACAGGCAAGAGCTACTCACCCTACGCCCAGCGGGGTTTCCCCAGTAACGTCTATTGGGGTGATACGCATCTGCATACTTCGCTGTCGATGGATGCGGGCGCCTTTGGCAACCGCCTGGGCCTCGAAGCAGCTTACCAGTTTGCGCGCGGCGATGAGGTGGTGTCTTCAAGTGGGGTGCCTGCAAAGCTGTCCCGGCCACTCGATTTTCTGGTCATCGCTGACCATTCCGACAATATGGGCTTATTTCCGGATCTGTTTGCCGGCAAGCCAAATATCCTCGCCGACCCGACCGGCAGGAAGTGGTATGACCAGATCCAGGCAGGCGAAGGCGTCGCCGTGGCACTGGATCTCATCGGCAGGTTTTCCCAGGGTACTTTCCCGGAAGGTCTGATCTACGCCCCCGACAGCGATGCTTACAAATCGGTCTGGCAGGGCACCATTGATGCGGCAGAGAAATATAATGACCCCGGCAAATTCACCGCCTTTATCGGCTTTGAATGGACCTCGCTGATCAAGGGCAATAATATGCACCGGGTCGTCATGTACCGGGACGATGCGGACAAAGCTTCACAGATGGTTGCTTACACAACAACGCCGCCACTGGGCAGCCCCAACCCGCGCGACCTGTGGAAATGGTTGGCCAACTTCGAGGAAAAAACCGGCGGTGATGTACTGGCCATTGCCCACAACGGCAACCTCTCCAACGGCATTATGTTTCCGTTTGATGCGCAATACGATGGCAGAAAACTGGACAAAGAGTATGTGACCGAACGGGCCAAATGGGAACCGGCTTACGAGGTTACCCAGATCAAGGGTGATGGCGAGGCCCATCCGTACCTGTCGCCAGATGACGAATTCGCCGACTACGAGAACTGGGATGCCGGCAATCTCGATCTGTCAGGGATCAAGACCAATGAAATGCTGGCCGGTGAATATGCACGTGAGGCGCTCAAACGCGGCCTCGCCCTGGAGGCGAGACTCGGTACCAACCCTTACAAATTCGGGCAGCTCGGTTCCACCGACAGCCACACCTCGCTGGCCACAGCGCAAGAGGATAACTTCTTCGGTAAGCACACTGGCTATGAGCCCAACCCGAAACGGATGCTACACCCGATGATGGTCTCTCCGGACAAATCGGTGGTGGTGGACGGCTGGAAACTGGTGGCTTCCGGTCTTACCGCCGTGTGGGCACCCGAGAATACCCGCAAGGCCCTGTTTGATGCCATCGAACGCAAAGAGATCTATGACACCACGGGTAGTCGCATGGGTGTGCGTTTCTTCGGCGGCTGGGAATTTACAGACAAAGATATGAACAGCCGTTCTCCGGCCTTTACCGGTTACCGCAAAGGCGTACCAATGGGCGGCGACCTGCC
>QIKV01000146.1 GCA_003233115.1 Oceanospirillales bacterium | reverse complement strand
GCTCACCGTTGCCCGCCGGATATTTGCCAGTTCCTTAGCTGACAAAACCTCATCAAACAGACGCACATAGGCATCAAGACCATTTGCAACAAACCGGTTATACACCTCGTGCCCGGTGACCATTTCGTCAGTTTTGCCAAGGGCATTACATGCATAGCTGGAATAAGGGTAGTCTTCTACCCGGCGAACGATGCCTGCGCGCACAGGATTAAACTCGATATAGCGATAGCAAGTCAGCAGATAACTGTCACTGTCTACCAGCATGGACTTGTACCGCCCTTCCCACAGGGCGCCACTGCGGTGATAGCAACGGTTAAAGTACTGTGCATATCGCCTGCCCACGGACTGCATGCAGGCCGGTAAACACCGGGCGCTCGATGGTGTGCCCAAAAGGTGGATATGGTTATGCATAAATACCCATGCATGAATGTGAAAGTCGTGCTTTTTTGCGGCCTCTTTCAGACCAACATACAGAAAGCGAAAATCCTCGTGTCGCGCCAGCACGGGATCACGATTATGCCCCCGCACAACAACATGTTGGGGCTGGCCCGGCAGGTACAGGCGGGGTTTTCTAGGCATCACGGGCCGGGGTCGGAGCGGGTTCCCGACCGGGGTCGGACTCAAATGCGCGGGCCGGGGCGTGTTTACTGAAAGCTGTGTGCCGCATTTGAATCTGACCCCTGGTGACCCCTATTTTGCCAAGGAAACATCAACCATATCGACAGCCAATCACCTCGATTTATGCAGGCAAACACGGGTAACTGTTGTAGGCGCACGTGACCGGGGGCTTCCCCCGTCCTGGGGTCGCGACTATCCGGGGTCGGACTCAAATGCGCGAACTGTGGTGTGTTTACTGAGGGGTGCGTGCCGCATTTGAATCTGACCCCTGCCTGCTAAAGACGCTCTGGCCACCGTCTTGCAGCGTGTAGTACGCGCAGGATTTCAATGCGGTTGTCGCGCACGCGGTACGGCAAAATATAGGAGGTACGCTTAACCACCAATTCCTTACTGTTGGGTACCCGCCCCGGCCTGCCGATGCCAGGCTGCTCACTTAACAGTGAAACAGTTTCCTTTATCCTTGCGACAACCTGCTGCGCAACCAGGGGGTCGTCCTGTGCAATGTAGTGCCTGACCGAGCGCAGATCCAGGATGGCGCGCTTAAACCAGACAACCTGCATCACAATGGGGGATCGCTTTCATGCTGTGTACCCCAGGTTTCCATCCAGGCCATGACGGTGTCGTTATCAACAAACTGCTCCGGGCCGGCGCTATCGGCCTCGGACAGGGCCGCCTTGATTTGCAGCACCTGCCATTCGTTGTTTTCCAAAAACACTTTCAGGGCCTGCGTTGCCAGGTACGCCTTGGAACGGTCCGTCGCACCCGCGAGGTTGGTCAGACGCTCATTGGTTTCATCATCCAGACGCAGTGTCATAGTAGTCATGGTGAGTCTCCTGCATTCATGTGCGTTCACTATAACATTGGCAGGGCTGTATCGCGAGGGGCGAACCAACCGGGGTCGGACTGAAACAACCGGGGTCAGATTCAAATGCGCGAGCCGTGGTGTGTTTACTGATAGCTGTGTGTCGCATTTGGACTATCAGGGGTCGGTTCGGTTCAGGGGTCAGATTCAAATGCGGCATACACCTGCCAGTAAACACACCGCAGTACGCGCATTTGAGTCTGACCCCGGGGTGGGTCCGCGCATTTGAGTCTGACCCCGAAACGGCGGCTCACCGATCAATAAACGCCTCAATTTGCTCCCGGGTCACCGGCCCAAGGAAGGTCTTAACCGGGTAACCCTCAGGATTCAGGATGATACTGGTCGGCAATACCCGGGGTGCGCCGAACGGTTCCGGCGGTGCGTAGACATCCACCAGCAGGACCGGGTAACTGATGTGAAATTCTTTCAGGAATACATCAAAACTTTCTGTATCTGCATCTTCAAACGCCAACCCGAGCACGATGATATCCTCGCGGGCGGTATTGAGCGCTGACAGCTCTGGAATTTCCTTGCGGCAGGGTGCACACCAGGTTGCCCAGTAGTTGAGCACCACCCATTTGCCCCTTAGCTGCTTCAGGCTGATTTCTTTACCATGCAGACGCTGTAGTGTGAAATCAACTGGCTCATCACTCGCATAAGCTGTCTGCGGCGGTAGCGTAAACAGTAGCAGTAGCAGGACCAGTAACACAAAACTTGCTGTTTTTTTCACAGGGGTCAGATTCAAATGCGGCACACCTGGGGTCAGATTCAAATGCGGCACACGCCTTTCAGTAAACACACCACAGTCCGCGCATTTGAGTCTGACCCCGAACAACACACCACAGTCCGCGCACTTGAGTCTGACCCCGGGGTGAAGAAATTGTCTTTTTCATTCTCATTGGCTATACATTTCCTTTAACGATTGCTCCATGTTTAATTCACTTGATGTAACTGACCTGAAAAACGCCTCATCCCATTCACTTTTACTGGGGATTTCCAGCTTTTCGTTCACCGGCAGGTAATATCTGCCCGCGCGATACAGATCCAGCAAGCGGACGGCATCCAGATCACGGCAAAGCAGCCAGTTACCGTCCTCATCACGGGTCACAATGCCCGCGTCAAACAAAAGCCCCAGTTCCCGTGCCAATGCAGACTCGGTCGCACCCTCCAGTGACTCCAGCAGCTCTTCTACCGATTGCGCCCTGCCCCTGGCTTGAGCCTTCCACAGGTACCCGACCAGGCGATAAACGAACAGAAACTCCCAATTGACGGGCCAACCCCAGTCCGTTTTTCGGTCTTTGAAAGTCGTCAGGGAAGCCGCCAGCGAAGCACCCAGCAGAATGACTATCCATACCAGGTAAAGCCAGAACAGAAAAATCGGTATGGCCGCCAATGTGCCGTAAAGAACATTGAAACTGGCATTTGCCACAAAAGCCACAAATGCTTTTTTAGCCAGACCGAACAGCAACGCAGACAAAAAGGCACCCACCAGGGCGTGTGCAACGGGCACGCTGCGGTTGGGAACCAGAAAAAACATCAGTGTAAATGCTATCCAGGACAGGCTAAATATACCCAGCACCCGCCAAACAGAACCACTGCTTGCACCCATGGCCACCTGTTCAAAAACCGGCTGTGCACTCAGCGCAACGGCTACGCCCAAAGCCAGTGGCCCAAGCGTCAGCACGGCCCAATACATGATGATCCTGTTGCGGATGCTGCGGGCCGTCGGCACACGCCAGACCAGGTTAAAAGCCCGTTCAATCCTGACCATCAGCAGCAGTGCCGTCAGTATCAACACCGACATACCGGGTAAAGTGAGTTTACTCACACTGGCCAGGAATCCTTTCAGGTAAACCTGTACCTGCTCCCCTGAAGCCGGTACAAAATTCTCAAGAACGAAAGCTTGCAGTTGATCACTCCATTGCTCGAACACCGGGAACGCCGATGCCACACCGAACACAACCGCCAGCAACGGAACCATGGAGAGCAGGCTGGTATAGCTTAAGGACGCTGCCTCATCAAAAAGTCTGTCTTCACCGAAATGGCGCCAGACATGGGTTGCCAACTGCTTTATACGGGGAATACTGCTGAAAGATTCCAGTACGTTCATTTTGGTGCTCCGTAGCATGGGGTCACACAGACCTGGGGTCAGATTCTAATGCGGCACAGACCTCTCAGTAAACACACCGCGGTTCGCGCATTTGAGTCTGACCCCGAACAACACGCGCATTTGAGTCTGACCCCGAACATGACCCCGAACAACATGGTAAGTTTACGGCTAACCGTTTACTCTGGCACTTGACTCTGACCCCCTATCATCATGAAGGTTAACAGCTTGAAAGTTCAAATTCTGCACAACCCGCGCTGCTCGAAATCCCGCGCCACGCTCGAACTCCTTAAAAACCACGGCTTTGAACCCGAAATCATCCTGTATCTGGAGGCCCCGCCCACGACCGGCCAATTGGGCTCAATCCTGAAGAAACTTGGCATGCAACCCCGGCAACTGATGCGTAAGGGGCAACCTGAGTATAAACAATTGAAGCTGGACAATGAGCGGCTCAACGCTGAGGAATTGATCGCAGCCATGCACAAAACCCCTATCCTGATCGAACGGCCAATCGTGCTGGCGAACGGTAAAGCTTCAATAGGCCGCCCACCGGAATCGGTACTGGAAATACTCTGAAGCGCTCCAGCCCATGAAGCGCTGGACACAGGTGATGCTGTTTACCTACTTTGGCACCCTGGCCTGGCAATCAATCTGGATCGCATTGCTACCGCCGCCAACCGGCCCACGTAACCTGTGGTTAGCTGTTTTTGCCACTCTGCCCCTGCTGATCCCGATAGCAGGTCTGCTTCGCCAACAGCACCGCAGCATGATCTGGGCGGGTGTTCTGCTGTTGCTATATTTCACTGCAGGTATCACTGAAGCCTGGACCACCCCTGCGCATCGATGGCCAGCCCTGGTGCAGATCATACTGGTAATGGTTTATTTATTTGCCTTCAGGGAGCGTATCAAGGCCGTGCGACGGGGGTCTGTGGAAACGGGGTCAGAGTAAAGTGCCAGAAGAAGCCTGCGTAAGGCTAACCGTTTACTCTGGCACTTTACTCCGACCCCTTTGTTGGTCCAGGGGTTCGGGGCGGGATGTGAAGAACTGCCGGTAGAGGAAATTTATGCGGGTCAGTGCATGCATCAGGCTGGCTGATATAGACCCCTCCCGGCGTACCGCCTCGGGTTGTTCCGACCAGGCACTCTGCAATCGCCTCAGTCGCTCCCGGGCTATCCGGTTTACCGAGGTCAAAGCGACGTTATCTTCCTGAAAGCGGCGCAAGGTGCGGCCTTCCAGCAAACCCGCATCACCTGTAATCGCCATTCGAATTGCATCAGAACCGGACAGGGAATCGGGATAAAACAGCATCATCTGCATACGCAGCAAAGCTTTAGCTATCGAGATTTGTGACATTTCATTGAACAGAGACACATTTTCACCCCGGGAGTTGTGGGCCTTCGGCAACAGGATTCGTTGGTAGATTTCTGCCTGTTCTGCCTGGTAAAGGGACTGCAGATGCTGATTCAACCTGGGTTTTATATCCGCAATTGGGCCTGTTTCCACTGCGGATACGCCAAGGCCGGTAACAAACCAGTCACGCCATTCCGCCCCGCGATCCCAGTTGGCTTGTAATAATCGCGATGGCGATGCCCTGGATGCGGCAAGATAGGTCAGGCGGTTGGGTACGATGCCGCCCCGGTCTTCACGCAGTGGCGTAATAATCCGTGTGCCGACCCACTTCACCGGGCAACTGTCTTGCAGGACTTCCCCTGATGCCTGCGCAAACAGATAGTGATACTCCTCCGGGCTGGTAAAACGGAAATCAAATAAATCACTGCTGCGGCCATCTTCGCTATAACGCCCTACCAGGTCGAAGCCGAGGTGGCCATAATAATTGGCGACGTTCTCGTCATCAGGGCGTACCAGTTCCGAGCGCCGGTCAACCCACTCCATGTTGCGGTAGCAGATTCCAATTTTCCCCAGGCCGCTTTGCTCTGCCACCAGGTACTCGTCCGGAAACAGGCCAATCAGGGCACGGGTTGTACTGAGGCTACCGGACATCTCACATACGCGCTGTGGATTACAGGGTTTGATAATCAGATCGTCGGGTCTGTATCCGGTTGGCTGACTCGCATCCTGGTGCAGCGAAATATCAGCACCCGGCCTGAGTTGCTCTGCACGAAAACCAGCCTCTGCCTTGACGATACCGGCATCCAGCGCCCGCCAGGAAGTTTCATAGTCCGCCGAAATGCGGCTTACCAGATCATTGATGCCTGCGCCGGCAAAGCAACTTGCCTGTTCAGCAAGCCCCGCTATCAACTGTTCACCAATACTACGCATCCGTGCCAGACGGGTTTCATTTTCCGGTGTTAAAAAGAATTCCGGCGAGCTCTCAGCAAACCAGGTCATGGTGGTGGCAAGTACCGCCCATTCCAGCGGGTTTGGCATTGCTTTGACTGGCGGCGCACAATCCGTTGCATAGCGATTGTGCAGATAACCAATACCGTAGTTGATTCTCTGCGCAGGGGTAACACTTAGCTCCCGGCGCAACGAATCGGTACTGAACGGTCCGTTGAAATTACCCGACAACTCGGGCAGGCGTGCTTCCTCGTCTGCCAGTTGCAAAAAGCTCTCTATACAAGCATCGTATTGGCTGCGTGTCATGGCCGGGTAGTCCTCGGCATCACGACTGGCGGCGATACTCGTGCAGATATTGATTTCCTCGGCAATCCGCGCCCGCATGGGCGTGTTGAAGTAGTAACCCATGTCAGGAATCATCAGGGCCAGTTGCACAACCGCATCTGCGAGCATGGCCCGTGGTGCTTTGACGGCATCACCAGCAGGGTCCGCGATATCCTGCAGTACCTTGTATGCCGCTGCCATTGCGGTATTCAACTTCGGATCCACTGCCGCAAAGCCAACCGCATAATGGGCAGAAATAGCGGGCAACTCCGTTAGCAGCCAATCCACCAGTAACGGGATGTCTGCAGGCTGACCTGAACGATCCAGTAAGCCAGATGTAATCGCCAGCAGTCCCTGAACAAAATCAAAATAACGGCCATCCTGCAGGCCATCAACAAGGCTCGCAAGCTGCAACATGTCCCTGCCCTGCTCCTTATCGACCACCGCCAGCCCGGACATCTCCGTAGACGCGTCATTAAGCAGGGAATACCGAAGTTCTTTCAGTCTGCGGGCATCCGGTGGACGGACATCGACCGCACTCAATACCAGTTGTGACAGATTCTGCAGATATTCTGTGACAGGCAGACCCTGCTGCGACGGTTGCCGGTCCCGGGCCTGGTCTCTATCCTGGCCGGCGCCATTGAACTCCATGGGTGATGGGAATTGCCGTGCGGCAAACCACTCGGTCTCCACCTTCTTCCATTCCACCTCCGAACTGCCTTGCGACCCTGTCAGTTGCAAAAATGCGTTCCACACCGAGATTGCTTCGGGCTCAAGCCTGAGCAATAGTATCGGCAGATTGGCTGCCGCCAGGCGCTCACCGGCGCGCTGGAATACCTGATAAACCAACACGGCTGTCGGCATGTGGTTCGGCTGCACCAACGACATAGCCCACAGTTCATGTTGTTGCAGTTCTGCAAGCACCAGCCAGGCCGCAGGGTCCAGTACTGCGGTATGTGGCTGAACCCAGCCATAACGCTCAACCAGTCTCGCAAGCCAGCCGCGGTCATCGAGGAATTTCTGTGCCAGGGCCGGACTGTCAACGGCATTGTTTTGCTCCGCATAGTTGACAATATTCTGCGCAGCCGCAAGGTCGAGAAGCGCCTCGTTGCGCAATGCGGGTGTAGCCAGCGCCATGGCCAACTGACGACCGGTTGGCAAAGAGACAATAACCTCAACAGTATCTTCCGATAGGCCCTGTTGCACAGCCGGGGCCTCAGGCTGCGTATCTGCCGGTATCGGCGCCAGCGGCTCAGCCTGGGCCAGCACCTGCCCCGACCAGAACAGAACCGACCAGAACAGAACCGACCAACCCACCACGAACCACAACCCGAAAGAGCGGCTGCGATAATTGAAGTTACTTATGTAAGTACCACCCTCATGGGCATGAACATTCATCAGATTCGTCTGTACTTTGTCATGAATTGGCTGCTTACCCGCTATACTAACCGTTGCAATATAAAGGCGGCAATGAATTCAGGCAGACAGGCATGCGGACAAGCAAAATGAACAAACTGCTTATTGTTACAACCGGCGGCACAATCGATAAAATCTATTTCGATGATATGAGCGACTACCAGATAGGGGAGCCACAAATCGGGCGAATACTTGAGCACATGCAGGTGGGCTTTGCTTTTGAGGTCAAGGCCGTGGTACGCAAAGACAGTCTGCATTTTACCGCTGAGGACAGGCGTGCAATCCACGCCGCCATCACGGCCAGTGATGCCAGACATGTGTTGATCACCCACGGCACTGACACCATGGTTGAAACCGCACTGATGCTCGCTGACATAGCAGGTAAAACCATGGTGCTGACCGGTGCGCTAAACCCGGCGAGGTTTCGTGATTCAGATGCGGTATTCAATATCGGCTGTGCCGTGGGCGCAGTGCAAACATTGCCTTCCGGCGCCTGGATCGCCATGAACGGCTGTATCTGGAACCCAAAAAACGTGCGCAAAAACCGCAACAAAAACCGCTTTGAAACCACTACACGCCCAGCTTGACTGCGTAAATCACCAGTCCAACCAGGCCGCCGACCAGCGTGCCGTTGATGCGGATAAATTGCAGGTCACGGCCAATGGCCAGTTCTATCCGCCGACTGGTATCCATGCCATCCCAGGATTGTACCGTATCGCTGATCAGGCTCGAAATCTGGGCGCTATTGCGGGCAACCACCGCCGTGATGGCTTCAGTCAGCCAGGTGTTGACCCAGGCCTGCATATCGGGATCAGCTTCCAGTTCCCCGGCAACATTGTCTAACCAGCGCCCGACCTGTTGCCGGATTGCAGATTCCGGCTTGTCGATATCCTCCTCAATACTGCGGGCCAGCTCACGCCACAGCCCATACAGGTAGTCCTGCAATTCGTCATTGTCCAGCAATTGCTGCTTGAAATCTTCGCCCCAGCGCCGGTGTTGTGGTGCGTGCTGCAGGTCATGTGCGAGCCTTTGCACCCACTCATTAAATTTTTCGCGCAGGCCATGATCCGGATCCAGGGTCATTTCAAACAACTGCGTTTCGACCCGTTCAAGCATTTTCTTCATGATGCGGTCATCGACGAAACCCGGCAGCCACCAGGGGCTCTCCTGTTGCACCCTCGCCCTGATCGCCTCGCGGTTGTCATGTAAAACGACAATGGCGTAACGCAGCACCTGGGTGAGAATTTCCTGGTGCCGTTGCCCCCTGACCAGCCACTCAATGGTGTTGCCCAAAAGCGGCGCGATATTGATATTGGCCAACTGTTTGCTGGAAAGCCGTGCTAAAAACCGCCGTACGCGCACCTCGTGCAGGGCACCCAGCGCCCAACGCAATATGGTCGCTACCAGGTCTTCAACGCTGCGACGGCCTTTTTCACTTTTGAGCCAGACGACCACGAATGCAGAGAGGTCGACCGATCTTAATTTCTTCCGCACCACCTCGGGTTCGAGAAAATTTTCGGCCACAAAGCGCGACAGGCTTTCACCCAGGTCGTTTTTACGGTTCGGGATGATGGCAGTGTGCGGGATGGGTATGCCCAGCGGATGACGAAACAGCGCAACCACCGCAAACCAATCCGCCAGGGCACCCACCATACCGGCCTCGGAAAACGCATGCAGCCAGGCCGCCCACGGGGCGGGATGGTGCAGGGTGTAGGCGAAAAGTGCCGCCATCAGCAGCAGTAGCAACAACGCTATCCGCTGCATGCGGCGCAACTGCGATTCTGTGTCAGTGGTCATTGTGCCGGTACAGTGGATGCTTGTTCTTGTTCTTTTTCTTCTTCTGTTTCCTCGTGCCACTGGAACATATTCAACTCTATAAATATAAACGCGACCAGCCACAGGAAAGCATCCCAGAAATCAAGGAAGCTGCTCTTAACACCCCAGTACGCGGCAAGGACGAACAGCAGTCCGTAAAGAAGAATCTTGGCGTACTTGAAAGCGACCATGATGGTGCTGGTCAGCTTATCCTTCAATTGCAGAAATACTTCTATTTCCAGTAACGCCACAATGAGCAACCAATCAGCAGCGTTGACAACATCGACCATGGCCAGGCGCTGGGCGTCGATAATGGCTGTCTGAGTACCGATAATTTCAGTGCCGGCTATCTGAAAAAGCGGCTGTCCATTCATGATTGCGCAGGCGACCTGATCGAACGGCTGATATTCATCCAGGGTCCGGATCCAGGTGTAATCTGATCCCAGCAGGCTGCAAACATCGCCGATATTGAATGGCAGTAAATTGGTCAATACACCGTATTTGTAAATATAGCCATAGAAAGAGTAGAAAATAATAAAATAACAAATGCCGGCGAGACTTTTGATGAGCCATTTAACCCAGCCCCTAAGCCAGCGGTCTGGAATAATGGCAGTTTCCAACTCGAAAAGTAGCAGCAGGGCTATCCAGGATAAAGTGTCAAAGGTGGCCGCATAAGCTTCGATGGCATTGCGCCAATCAACGGCAGCACCGAATGTCTGCGCGCTGGCGGCAATATCCCCATAAAAAAAGAGCAAGCCATCGTAGGTCAGCAGGGCATAAACAGCGTATTTGAACACGTTGAAAACAATTTTCGGACTTAACAAGCCGGATTTTGCCAACCAGGTTCTGCTCAAGCTGAACGTTCCGGATTGGTGGCGTACAAACACAGGAATTCCGCTGCCAGCATGGCGCCGGCAAGAGCCGTCACCTCGCCCACATCATAGGCCGGCGCAACCTCCACGACGTCCATGCCCACCAGGTTGATACCCCCGAGCCCACGGATAACCTCCAGTGCCTGAAATGAACTCAGGCCGCCACAGACCGGGGTGCCAGTACCGGGCGCAAAGGCGGGATCTAGACAGTCGATATCAAATGTCAGGTAGACCTTGTTATCACCGACCACCTCCCTGACCCTGGCGGCCACAGCAGCCGGTCCGTTTTCCTGCACCCAGCGGGCATCGAGAATGTTAAAGCCCATGGGCTCGTCATTGGTGGTGCGTAAGCCGATCTGCACAGAGCTGCTATCATCGACCAGGCCTTCCCTGACCGCATGGTAGAACATGGTGCCATGATCCAGGCGCCTGGTTTTCTCACTCCAGGTATCAGAATGCGCGTCAAAATGCACCAGAGATAGTGGGCCATGGCGGGCAGCGTAGGCTTTCAGTACCGGGTAGCTAACAAAATGGTCTCCACCAAGCACCAGGCTTGCGGCACCGCCATCAAGAATCTCTGTAATGTGCTTTTGTATAAAAGGTACGATGGCAGCGGGTTCGCCGTGATCGAACTCGCAATCACCGTAGTCAATCACGGCCAGCCGGTCAAAGGGATCGAAATCCCAGGGCCAGGGCCGTGCCCAACTGATCCCGGGCGTGGCTGCACGTATAGCACGCGGCCCGAAGCGGGCGCCGGGCCGGTTGCTGGTCGCCAGATCCAGGGGTATTCCGGTCACCGCCACATCGACACCTGCAAGGTCGCGGGTATATTTACGCCGCATAAAACTGAGTGCGCCCGCATAGGAGGGCGAACCGTCCACCGTGCCGTGCAGACTGGTGGCGGTAAACGCATTATCCCAGTCTTTATCACGGCTCATTTGGAAATACCAAGGTGTTCTGCAGTCAGGTCCAGGCACAGCCAGGCTTTGTCGACCAGTTCATCAATGTGGGCATGCGCCATCACCAGCGGCGGGGAAACGATCATGGTATCGCCCACCGCGCGCATCACCAGGCCATTGGCAAAGCAGAAGTCGCGGCATAACGAGCCGACACCGACATCTTTTGCAAAACGTTCCCTGCTGGTTTTAGCGGCCACCAGTTCAATCGCGCCGACCAGGCCAATGCTGCGCGCTTCACCGACCAGCGGATGATCGGCCAGGCCGGCCCAGCGTTGCTTGAAATACGGCCCGCTATCATCCCGGACCCGCTCAATGATGGCCTCATCGCGCAGGATACGGATATTGGCCAGCGCCACGGCGCAGGCCACCGGGTGCCCGGAATAGGTATAACCGTGCGCGAATTCACCGCCCCTGGCAATCACCACCTCGGCGATCCGTTCAGCAACCAGCACCCCGCCCAATGGCAGGTAGCCGGAGGTTACCCCCTTGGCAAATGGCATCAGGTCCGGTTCGATCCCCATAAGTGTTGAGCCGAACCACTCCCCTAGCCTGCCGAATCCAGTGATCACTTCATCTGCGATAAGTAGAATATTGTATTGCCTGCAAATGCGCTGGATTTCCGGCCAGTAAGTGGCCGGCGGGATAATGACACCACCTGCGCCCTGCACCGGCTCACCGATAAACGCTGCCACATTTTCCGCGCCGAGCTGGAGGATTTTCTCCTCCAGCAGACAGGCCTGCTGCAAACCGAATTCGTCCTCCGTCAAATCACCGCCGAGACCAAAATAGTAAGGCTGTTCAATATGTTCAATCCCCGGCAACAAAATACCGGTCTGCTTGTGCATCTCGTCCATGCCGCCAAGGCTGCTGGCTGCTATGGTAGAGCCGTGGTAGGCATTGTTGCGGGCAATAATGACTTGCTTGTCTGTTTTACCCGACAGGTCCCAGTAGCGCCTGACCAGCTTGATCACCGTGTCGTTCGCTTCTGAGCCGGAACCGGTAAAAAAGGTATGCCTGAATTGCGCCGGGCTTATTTCATCAAGCACGGCCGCGAGCTCAATCGCCGGCGGGTGCGTGGTCTGAAAAAAACTATTGTAATAGGGCAGTTCCTGCATCTGCCGGGTGGCAGCGTCAATCAGTTCCCGGCGGCCATAACCGAGGTTTACACACCACAGGCCCGCCATACCATCAAGAATTCTGTTGCCTTCGGAATCCTGGATATAAACCCCCTCGGCAGCGGTAATGACACGGGCTCCTTTACGGCCCAGGCCCCTGTGATCAGTGAACGGGTGCAAATAGTGACGATGATCCCTGTCCTGCCAGCCCCGTGTCGTTTCATTGCCCGTCTTGTGCGGCTCTGCTACACCCATAAAACACCTCAGAATCAATAAGTGGATAGCTTCCACCAGTTACATTGAATTGTCCACCCGCAACGAGTGCGACTTCAATGTGCGATAGAATAGCCGTTTTTCGACAGTTGGCGAAATTCACCCATGCGTGACAGAAGAATTGAATTGCCCACCCTGATCGCAACTTCGGTGGTACGGGGTTCGCAACAGGGCGAGAGCCATGGTGGCATTTACCTGATCAACTTCGCTGCACAGCGTGTCGACCAGGTAGTGGACTGGGATACCAGTGATATTGATTTCACCGGCCGGGGCTGGGATCGTGGCCTGCGTGGCATCGCTTTTTTTGCCGGTGAGATTTACATCGCCGCCAGCGATGAACTGTTCGTCTATGATCAGGATTTCAAAATCCAGCGTTCATTCCGCAGCACCTATCTGAAACACTGCCACGAGATTTTCCAGTTCAATAACCACTTGTACCTGACATCCACTGGCCACGACAGCATCCTTGCATTTGACCTGGAACAACAACAGTTTTTCTGGGCGCTGCATATTGGCATGGAAAATGGCAACCCGCGGACGGACCCGGCGGAGCGAACGGGCCGACAGCACGCAACGAACTACATCTGAACAATGTGTTTGCCGACGGGCACGGCATATTTATCAGCGGTATGCGCACGGCCGGCATCATCCGTATCGGTGATAAAAACGCCGTTACAAAAATTCTTGAACTTCCCGCTGGAACCCACAACGCACGACCCTTCAGGGATGGCGTGTTGTTCAATGATACCGCTGCCAGTCATGTGCGCTATGTATGCCGGGACGGCACCGAACAAAACTTCCCGATTCCCCGCTATGATCCGGCAGCACTGACCCATACTGAACTGGGTGATGAAAAAGTAGCCCGCCAGGGGTTCGGGCGCGGTCTTTGCGTGATAGAAGAGGCCATCATCGCAGCCGGGTCTTCGCCATCGACAGTAACCCTTTATGACCTGGAAACCGGCAGTGACATCACGCGGGTCAATTTTTCAATGGATATCCGCAACGCGGTGCACGGGCTCGAAGTATGGCCCTTCGGTGGATAAAAAAACGGGGCCATCCGGCCCCGTTTCCAACTACTTCCCAAATGATTTGATGAAGCGAATACCGTACTCGCGGGGACGATTAATGGTTTGACGGCCCCGGCCCCAGAAACGATCCATCTCGAACGGGTTGTCAAATAACACCGCACGCTCATCGGTCACATTACTGACAAACAACTGTGTGCTCCATTTATCACCGGTCACGCCAAAGCGGATATCGCCGATGTTATAGGCCGGCTGTACAAGCTGTGGCGCCGGTCCGTCGTCCGGGGTCTTCAATGGTGAGACCTGATTCAGCATGTTACCGGTATAGCTCCACTGAAGTCTGACGTATGCACCATTAACCATGCCACCAAACCAATCGACTGGCCAATTATATTGGCCATAAACAGACCCTTTAAGCTTGGCCGACAGGGGCAAACGCGAGCCCTTGGGGATGGTTATCAACGCGTTGACTTCTTCATCCAGGGCTGCGCTCAGCCAGGTAGCATTGAAACCCATGGTAAAGTTACTGCTCAACGCTGCATCCAACTGAAGCTCGAAACCCTTGGCTGATGCGTTCCCCGCGTTGAACACCACTTTTTGCCAGGGCTGGCTGCAGTTCGGTGCAGGTGGGGCATTCGGAGCACCACACGAAAGGAAACTCGGGTCAATCAATTCGAGTTGATAATTCTTCCATATCATATTGAAATAGGTGGCATTGAGCCGGACATTACCGTTTGCCAGTGTCATCTTGGTACCAAGTTCACGGTTCTGCAGCGTGTCCTTAGCAAATTGCCTCGGGAAGAACGGATCACCACGACCGCGGTTGGTTCCACCCGGTCGGAATCCTTCTGAATACAGGCCGTAAACCATGATGTCATCATTGACCTGATACTTCAGGCTGACTTTCGGTACCCAGCCGCTATCATCGCTGCTGGGACGGAGAAACCCGTCGGGCGACAGGTTGTAGCGGGGATTCTCTACCCAGTAAACTTTATCCATGGTGCGGTTATACCAGCGTGCACCCAGGGTGGCATCCCAACGGTCGGTCAAATGTATGGTTCCTTCACCGAAGATTGCTTTTTGTTTCCAGGTGGTACGGTCACCGGAAAACCACCAGGTGTTCTCCGGGTCGCGGGTTGGGATGTTGCCAAGGCGGCCCGACAGCCAGTTGGCCATGCCCTGTGAATCGTTAAACCCTTGCGTGAGCGAAATAAAGTCCCAGTCCTCTGTGGACTCTTCGTAAAACACGCCAGCGACCCAGTCAACTTTATCGCCCTGGTGTGAAAGTCTGAATTCCTGGGAAAACTTGGTATTCTTCTGGGTATTCTTCAGATAGCCGATAGGATCGTTGTAGTAGTTCCCTACGCCCGCCGGCTGAAAACAGTACTGCGTGTACTGGCCAACGTAATACGCACCGCCATAACAGAAAGTTCCAAAATAGGCAGCGTAACCGGTCGAAGTATCCTGGGTGTACTCCCAGTTACGCGTGAAGTAAGAGGTGGCGGATACAAAATCAGCAAACCCAAGGTCACCCTCAACAGTCAACGCATACTGGGTCCAATCCTGCCTGTCATATTCGAATTGGGGCAGGAACCTGACCACTGACAGATCCTTGGCCAGGGTCGGATCGCGTTCCGGCCGGGCATCAGAATCTGTTTTCTGGTATATGATGCCGGCGGTAACATTCCAATCATCATTAATAAACCATTTTGCCGTCAGCCGGCCGCCGTTGTATTCAACCTTGTTGATATTTTTCCTGACAGCATCGGCGTTGTTGAAAAGTCCAAAACGGGGAGTCGTACCCAGTACGTTGTCAATAAATCCACCATCGCGGGCAGTAAAACCAACCACGCGCAGCGCGAAACTGTCGCTGAGCGGGATATTGGCCATGGCACTTATGTCATAACTGCCTGCACCTTCTTGCATGCCCCGCAGCATCACATCGATATTGGCATCAAATGCCGACGGATCGGGTTTGTTGGTAACAATACGCAAGGTACCAGACTGTGAACTGGCACCAAACAATGTTCCCTGTGGGCCGCTCAATGCCTCAACCCGCTCGATATCCACCATGCGTGGATTCGGGTTGGAATTCATCGTCAGCGACTGTTCATCGAGATACAGGGCTGCGGATGATTGAGCAATGAAGCTATCCTCTGAATCAGCAATTCCACGAAATATAATGACCGCCGTACCGGGGTTCGCAGTCACAATTGACAAGCTCGGAATGAAGCGTACGTAATCTTCCATTGATTGTATGCCAGCAATTTTTATGGTTTCAGCAGAAATCGCCTGGATACTCTGTGGAATATCCTGCAGATTCTGAGCACGCTTGGTGGCCGTTACGATGACTTCTTCAAGTAAACCACTGGAACTGTCATCCTGATCCTGAGCCAGTGCGGTGGTAGCAGGCACCGCCAGAACTGCTGCAATGGCGACTGAAAGGTTCTTGGGGTGAATAGCAACGAGTTCTTTGACGCGGTTTTTTTGTTTCGACATTTTGGCGGTCCCTATGCAGTACTCAGATCTTTATCAGATATCTTTTTCAGATCTTTAGTGGCTTGATCATAGAGTGACATCAGGTAAATTTCAAATAGAGCATAACTTCCATTTTGAGATGGCAATGCATATTTACCCGGACACTCGAAAAATACAGTACCCGGTGATACGCTGACGCAGCAAAAAAACAGCACGACAGGCGAGGAAATCGGCGATGGAATTTGACGGAACTTTGCGCGACCTGGGAGTGGTTGACTCGACCCCATTGATCAATGCAGTGTTGGCAATGGATGATGCTGCGTGGCAGGCACAGCAGTATCGCCAGCAAGCCTACTCAGTGCACGAGCACACCCAGTCGCTGGTGCTGGTTTTTTGCCAGGGGTGGCCGGAGTTACAGGTCACCAGGGAACCCGCCTGGGACCCCCTTCATGCAGTCGCAGTGCCGCTGATGCACGACATTATCGGCAAAACTTTTCCACCCGGAGGCACCATCATCCGTGCGATGGCGGCCAAACTGAAAGCCGGCGGCATCATCGCCCCACACCGGGACACGCACCCATCTTTTATTCACAGCCACAGAATCCACGTACCCATTACCACCAACAGCGGTGTGCGGTTCATGATCCATGGGCGCCCCTACCGGTTTGCAGTGGGCAATGCCTATGAGATAAACAACCAGCGTAACCACAGCGTCATGAACCGTGGCAAACAAGACCGCATCACCTTCATCTTCGACTACCTGCCACCGCAGAACAATTCCTGACAGGACCCCACTTTTCCGGGGTGCGCTATCAGTGGGGCTTGCACCATGCTGCCGCGGCAGCATGGTACCTATCTCATAGAATGGACCAGTGACCCTACCGCGGGCGATCCTCTTCTGGCAGTTCCTTCAGCAATGGCTCGAGGATTTCAATCAATTCACCGAGGTGGGCTTCGTAGTTGCGCCAGAAATTCAATGCACTGGTATAAATCGGCTGGCGGACCTGCTCGGAACTGGCGGTATTGACCGCTCGCCGGGTCTCATAAAAACGCAGGCACTGGTCCTCCCAGGGTAGCCCGCAGTATTCCAGGATACGCCGGGTCTGGTTTTCCTGATCCAACACCATCTGCTCATAGTGCACATCCAGCACTTTGCCTGGCAGCACGTCGTTCCAATGATCCATGATGCGTTGGTATTGCAGGTAGTACTCGCCAAGCTCAAACAGGTCATAGGTAAAGGACTGACCCTTGAAAAATAACTGCCGGTAAGAGCCCAGGCACGAATCCAGCGGGTGCCTGCGCGCATTGATGACCCTGGCGTTCGGCAGAATCAGGTGCAACAGACCGACAAAGGGGAAATTGTTCGGCATCTTGTCAATAAAAAAAGCCTTGCCGTTGCGGTAGCGTTGCGTGGTCTTGAGATAGTCCTGACCGAGCGCGCGGAAATCGTCTTCGTGCATATCCCTGACAGCTTCCGGAAACTCCACCCGGTCCTTACGCTGGTGGTTCAGATCGCGGATGATGCGGCTCAGATCGGGCAATTCCATCGTACCCTCAACCTGGCTGTGGCTGGCCAAAATTTGCTCAATCAGCGTAGAACCGGACCGCGGCAGGCCGACGATAAGAATCGGTGCCGGATCCGGATCACCGCAAGCCTGCCTGCCGTGTAGAAAATCGTGGTCAAATACTTCGATGATGCGGTCGTGTATCACCTCGGTTTGCACCGGATCATAGTTTTCGTGACTCCGCCGCAGGTCATTGCCCTGCTGGTAGTATGCAAACGCACCATCATAATCCTTCTGGTTTTCAAAATGCTTGCCCAAAGACATCAACATATTGACCCTGGGCTCATACGCCAGCGCGTCCTCATCCACCATTTTCAGCATGACCTCAACTTCCTGCTGATCGAATTCAAAAGTTTTGAGGTTGGCCAGGCTCCAGTAAGCCTCGCCGTGGGCCGGGTGGGCCTGGATACACTTCCGGTAGGTTTCGATAGACTCCTGCTGGCGGCCAATGGTCTTCAGCACGTGGCCCATTCCAGACAGGGCACCACCGTGCAAAGGGCTCAGGTCCAACGCCCTTTGGTAGGCTTGCAATGACTCTTCGTGCCGCTGGGCCTTGGCCAGGATATTGCCGTGAACAATGTGTGAAAAAGGCATTTCCGGATCCAGTTCCAGGGCCCGCTGCACGGATTCCAGCGCCTTGTCAAAGTGCTCCTCGCGCATATACAGGTTGGCCAGATCATTCCACGCGAGGGTGAAATCGGGAGCCAATTTGACCGCCCTGCCGAGTAAACGATGCGCGGCCACCCAACGGTTGGCTTCGACGCCGATATTTCCCAGTAGCCGCAGCGCTGTTACATTGTCAGGGTCCCGTTTTAAAATCCCGCGCAAAATGGCTTCGGCCTCCTCCGCACGTTCATCACGCTGGGCTGCAGCGGCTTTGGCCAGGGCTGCCCTGGTGGGATTGAGATTGAATGCTTTTGCAAAAGATTGCTCCGCTTCAATCGCCTGTCCGGTAGCAGACAGTGCCCGGCCAAGTGCAAAATGGGTATCCGAACGTTTGGGTGCGGCCACAGTTGCTTTTTGCAGGAACCCAACTGCCTTGCCAGGCCGCTTCATCGCAATCAACACCAGTCCCATGCCTTCCAGCGCACGCGGGAAATCCTCGTAGACACGCAATGCCTCGCTAAACCAGCTTCGCGCTTCCTGCAACTGCCGCTGTTTATACAGGCTCTCGCCGAGCACGCACAGAACATTGGGATCCTTGCGAAAGGCCGGTAGGGCGCGCCGGCAGATTGATTCTGCCTGCTCGTAGTCGCCCGCCTTGTATGCCTTGAAAGCATGCTCATACAACTCCCTGACAGAACTTACACGCTTGCTCATGAGCGCAGTCCTGAGGCGCGTATGGCTGCAGGTATGGCTGCGGGGTTGCCCATTGCCAGCAGGTTGACGCCCGACACACCGGGGATCTGTGCTATTTCCTGCATCAGTTCGGCGCAGATTTTTATGCCCTCGCGTTCTACATCAACAGCATCTTCCAGCCTTTGCAGCGTGCGTGCCGGAATCCTGGAATCAGGCAGTTTTTTCTTGAGCCATAGCGCAGTTTTGGTGGACGGCAGCGGGGTCAGCGAAACCATGACCGAGTACTTCCAGGTAAGCTTTGCCCGCACCAGAGCATCGACGTAGGCACGAATGGTATCGGTGTTAAAACACAGCTGGGTTTGCAGGAACTGTGCTCCCGCATTGGCCCTGGCATGCAGGGATTCAGCACGCCAATTGTTACCGGGCCGGAACGCCCGTGCGCCGGTACCAATAAAAAATTGCTCAGCCGGCCCGACTGCCGGTTCTTCATTCAAGGCACTGGCCATGGCCACCAATTCTCGACCAGTTGTGTCAAACACGGTGGTCGCGTGCAAATAATGGTCTTTCGGCACGCGGTGGCCACGTGTGAGCAATACGCTTGTCACACCCAGCGCGCGCAATCCGACCAGGTCACTTTGCAGGGCGATCCGGTTGCGATCACGGCAGGTTAACAGCGGTATCGGGTCAACACCCTTTTGCAGCAACAGACTTGCAGCAGCTACCGGCGACATCTGTACCCACGACCACGGGCTATCGGTTATCTGCACGCCATCGACGATCTCAGTCAGGCCATCGACCTGGCGATGAACATCCGCAGCAGTAAATTCGCGTCTTAGCGTCAATTCTGCGGAAATCGAAAAAATATCGCTTTGAACAGCTTCCCTGAATTTTTTCAACAACCTTCAAACCTGCGCTTGGTTGATAACTGGCACATACCCATAAACCTTATGTTTTCCCGTGTATACACGGGTTCGTTCCAGGCCCAGAGTTTGCCGCAGTGGGGTCCAGGTCTCAAGCTGGATTTTGGCCTCAACGGAAATACTTTGGCCGTGTGGCGGTATTTGTGCAAGCTGTTCAGTCAGGGTTTAGGAAAAACCGTCTATACTTGGAGTCCATGAAGTCACGAAACATCGCTCGCAGTTCATTGCTCACAGGATTTGTGCTGACCACCCTGGCCTTTAGCACATCCGTTATCGCCCACCAGGTCAATGGCCCTGACGGGAAGCCAACCCATGAACATGTATACAAAAGAAGCACCTACGGTAGTGGTGTTGTCGTCGGCCATTATGCGCAACCGGCAGGCAGCAGAGGGATAGTGATCTGGCAGGGCGCTCCGAACCGGGGTTACGGAAAAGCACAACCCGGCTTCATCATTCCACAGGGCAACACCCCCCAACCCTCCCAGAAGCAGATGTTTCAACAAAAACCAACCTTTACCAGAGACCAGCGTCAGATACCCGGTTTCAACAAAAAATAACTGCCCCTCCTTGTATGCCTTGCTACGGTCTGATGGTTTGCAGGTACCAGGACAGGTATTTCCACGTGTAGTCTTCCATTTCAGACAGCGGCCCCGGTTCGTAATAACGTGAACTTACACCTTCTGCGTTGTACTCGATGATGCGCTTGTCGGCAGCAGTGGTCACATCCCACAGCCACACCAGGCGGTCTTTATCGAAGTCTTCGCCTTCCACAGCATCGCCGTTGACCAGCCAGCTAATATCGCACTCGGATTTATGCAGCGAGACCGGTGTAAACCGGTAAATCACCACATAGTCGCAATAGGCCAGCGCAAAGCAAACCGGGCCAACCTGGAAATCAGTGGTGCCGCCATCGTAGTCCTTGATATCACCCATCAGGGGTGCAACCGGTTGACCATCTTCGCTGCCGGTGATGTGACCACGCCACAGCGGGTAACGTTCATAGGCATAGTCCGCACCGAAACCCTCAGAATCCAGGTAAATGCGGTTCACAGCCTTGTCACTGAGGCCGCATGTCAGTGCCCGCGACATGACCTCTTGCATCAATTTGGCGGAGCGGGCCTCCGGTTTCGCCAAACTATGGCCGCGGCTGTATTCCGGATGTGAAGGAACACAGTGATAACACTCAGTGTAATTTTCCACCGACAGCTTCCAGTTGGCGTTAATCGGGTAGGTCTGCCGGTGGGCCACCCTGGCCGCGTCCAGACGATAGGGGCGCAGGCATTCAGTCAAGGCATCGCGAACGGGTTTGAACGGGGCAGGCTGATCAGCAAAATTGACGTATATCATGCCCTCCAGAACTTCAGTATGGATATTTTTCAGCGAAATTCCGGATTTGTCAAAATCTTCACCCATATGGGCGGCACCACGCAACCGGCCATCCAGATCGTAGGCCCAGGCGTGATACCGACAGATGAGTTTTCTGTCACGACCCCTGTTCTCAAGACATATTTTGGAACCCCGGTGGCGACACACGTTCAGCAGTGCATGGATCTTGTCCTCACTGCTGCGAATAATGATGACTGACTCGCCTGCCAACTCAAACAGGAACCAGTCACCCACTGCAGGGATTTCACTGCCATGTCCCGCATATAGCCAGCTTTTCAGGTAGATCTCCGAGATATCGCGCTCGTAGATATCTGCATCCGTATAAAACGCCCGATCCAGCGCCGTCCTCGGTGGATGTGCATCAATCAATGCCGCAATTGCCCGTTTGTCCATGACGCTATCCTCGCTTAATTACCGATAAGAAATATTTTTACAACCCGGCGTTTAGCTGCCAACAGGCTGGCAGCTTGTTACGCGACCCGCCTGCGATTGAGCAACGCAGCAGCAACCACCCCGGCCGCAACGAATAGAATAATGATGGTCGCCAGCGCATTGATATCCGGTGTCACCCCCAACCTGACTTTTGAGAAAATCAGCATGGGTAGCGTCGTTGCCCCGGGGCCGGATACGAAGCTCGCGATCACCACATCATCCAGAGACAGCGTGAACGAAAGCAGCCAACCTGCAACCATCGCAGGCATAATGGCCGGTACGGTTATATCAAAAAAGACGGTCAGCGGGCGGCCACCAAGATCCATCGCGGCTTCTTCAAGCGACTGGTCCATTCCACTAAGTCTTGACCTGACGACCACTGCCACATAGGCCATGGAAAAAGTGACATGGGCAACGGTAATCGTTGTTGCACCCCGGACTCCCGGCCAGCCAATCCATTCAGACAACGAAATAAACAGGAACAACAAGGAAATACCGGTGATAATTTCTGGCATGACCAGCGGCGCAGTAACCATACCAGCCAGTAAAGTCCGCCCTTTGAAACGACCCAGACGATTCAGTGCCATGGCCACCAGGGTGCCAAAGATAACAGCCAATGTGGCGCTAACCACTGCTATCTGAAGACTGAGTATCGCTGCATCAAGGATGGCATTATTCTCAAGCAGGGAGCGGTACCAGCGTAGCGACCAGCCACCCCAGAGCGTCACCAGCCTGGAGTCATTGAAGGAATACACCATGACCGAAATAATCGGCACATACAGAAACGCGTAGACAAAAACCAACACGGTAAGTAGCCCTCTGGAGCGCCGCGTCATGAAACACTACCTTCTGCGGCACCCACTGTCTGCGACTGGATCCTCTGGAACCACATCATGGGTATCACCAGTATCAGCAACAAAACAACAGACACGGCAGACGCCACCGGCCAGTCACGGTTGATAAAGAATTCATCCCACAGTGCGCGGCCAATCATCAGCGTATCGGAACCACCCAGCAGGGCCGGAATAATGAATTCGCCAATGGCGGGTATAAATACCAACAGGCAGCCGGCAATAATGCCCGGGCGCGATAGCGGCAGGGTCACATTCAGGAATACCTGCCAGGGTCTTGCCCCCAGGTCTGCCGCGGCATCTTGCAGGTCCAGGTCCATCTTTTCCAGGCTTGCATATAAAGGCAGGATCATGAACGGCAGATAGGAATACACGATACCCAGGTACACGGCAAAATTGTTATAGATCAGGGTAAGCGGCTGATCGATGATACCCACCCACAGCAGGAAATTGTTGATCAGGCCATGGGTATTGAGCAGACCGATCCACGCATATACCCGCAGCAGGAATGAAATCCAGAACGGTACAATGATGCCCAGTAACAGCAAATTTTTGAGCTGTGGCTTCTGGCGGGCGATAAAATAGGCAACAGGGTAACCCAGCAACAGGCTTATCAGCGTACTGATGGCAGCAAGTTTGATGGAACTCAGATAGATAATGGCGTAATAACGATCCTCAAACAGGAACAGGTAATTACCTATCGTCACATGGACCCGCTGCCAGCCTTGTGCGGCCCAATCGAACAAGGCGGTAAAGGGCGGTTGCGCGACCAGCGGGTCTGCCAGGCTGATCTTGAAAATAATTACAAAAGGCGCCAGGAAAAACAGCAGCAACCACAGGTAAGGCAGAATCAGGGCCAGCCGTAACCACTGGCGGCGTCCGTCTGCCCGTTGCAGCTTGCTGAGCATGTTTTTCAGGCGTCCAACAAAATCACGCTGTGGATATCCCAGGAGATGAATACATCATCATCCCACTCAACGATCTTACGGGATGTTCGCACCCTGTTCTGCCCACTCACCTGCAGTATTTTCCCATTGGCCAATTCGACCCGGTAAAGGGACAGGTTGCCGAAATAACCGAGATCATCCACCGTTGCGTTCAGCACGGTCATACCGTCTTCGTGCGGGCGCTCCTTGCTGATGAAAATCTTCT
Organism: Oceanospirillales bacterium; assembly: GCA_003233115.1. Classification (GTDB taxonomy): domain Bacteria; phylum Pseudomonadota; class Gammaproteobacteria; order Xanthomonadales; family SZUA-36; genus SZUA-36. Next base: position 12,279 of record QIKV01000146.1, on the reverse strand, counting down.
CAGGGCGCACCGCAACCCACCTTGTTGCGCCGGGTTCAGGGGCCGGGTCATTTTCCACCCGCACACAGAGTTCCGTTCCAAGCTCTTTGCAGTACAGGGTGACCAGGCCCGCTTCAACCGCGACGACTTCGGCCTGCATCATGTTGATCTTGCCGACAAAATCGGCAATAAACCGGTTGCGGGGGTACTCATATACCTCCCCGGGTGTGCCGACCTGCTCAACCCGGCCTTTGTTCATGACCGCAATGCGCGTGGAGAGTGTCATGGCCTCTTCCTGATCGTGGGTAACCACCATGAATGTAATGCCGAGTTCTTCCTGCAGGTTCATCAACTCAAACTGGGTGTGCTCGCGCAACTTTCTGTCGAGCGCTGCCAATGGTTCATCCAGTAGCAGCAACTTGGGGCGTTTTACCAGTGCCCGGGCCAGTGCGACACGCTGGCGCTCACCGCCGGACAGGGCGTCAGGCTTTCGCTTCGCCAGTTGGCCCATCTCCACCATCTCAAGAATTTCGCTGGTACGTATTTCGATTTCCCGTTTATCAATGCCAGCCTTCTTCAAACCGTAAGCCACATTTCCCGCAACCGTCATGTGTGGGAACAGGGCATAGGACTGGAACATCATATTGACTGGCCGCTGATAGGGCGGTACCCGGGTCATATCAACGCCATCAATCATGATTGAGCCGGCAGTCGGTCGCTCAAAACCGGCCAGCATACGTAACAAAGTGGTCTTCCCTGAGCCGGAAGCACCCAAAATGGTGAACAGTTCCCCTGGATAAACATCCAGACTGACCCCATCAACCGCACAGACATCACCAAAGTTTTTGCTGACCACCTTGATCTGCACCATTGGCTTGAGGTCCGGATTCAGCCAGGGTGTGTACTTCAGGTCGTCCGGGGCATTTTGGGCAGGGGCCTTGTCAACCATCTTTTCGCAACATCTCCTACAGGCCGGTTTTAATACGGGACCAGGCACGGGTGCGGCGCCGTTCCGCCTTGGGCCCAAAAACGTAACCCAGATCGAAACGCGCACGTTCTGATGGCGGCGGGTACAAAACCGGGTTATTGGCAATTGCCGGCAACAAAAACGCTGTGGCCGCAGCATTGGCATTGGCGTAATTGGTGTAGTTGGTGATCGCCGCAATGACTTTCGGGCGTAAAAGATAGTTAATAAACTGCAACGCCAGATCTGGATGGGGCGCATCAGCGGGGATGAAAATGGCGTCAATCCACAACATCGAACCCTCGTAAGGCGCCGTATAGGCCAGCTTGATATCCAGTCCCACTTCTTTGGCCCGGTTCATTGCAGTGGCATAGTCGGCCGACCAACTCATGGCGATGCAGACCTCACCATTGGGCAGGTCATTGAGCATTTTTGCGGAACTGAAATAACGGATATAGGGCCGCACACTCTTTAATTGTGCTTCTGCCCTGGCCAGGTCAGCCGGATCCAGGCTGTTGGGGTTCAGCCCCAGATACAGCAACACCATCGGAATAACGTCAACAGGTTCGTCCAGCAACGAAACACCACAGTCGGCAAATTTTGCAACCACCGCCGGGTCAAACAGCATCGCCGCACTGTCCAGCGGGGCGTCCGGCATACGCTCACGGATCATGTCTATATTGTAGGCAAAACCGGTGGTGCCCCACATGTACGGTACACCGTAGCGATTACCGCTGTCGTAGATTGCCATTTTTTGCATAACCCATGGATCCAGGTTGGAAAACAATGGCAACTTGTCCCGCTCGAGCTTCCTGAAAATCCCAATCGGTATTAGTCGGGAAGCATAGCGGGCGCTTTGAATGACAACGTCGTAGCCCGTTGTTCCGGCCAGCAGTTTTGCTTCCACCACCTCGGTCGAGTCATAAACGTCGTAGTTGACCCTGACATTAAACTCTTTCTCAAAATTCGAAATGGTGTCCGGCGCAATGTAGTCGACCCAGTTGTAGACATTCAGGACTTTTTCTTCACTGGCCCCGGCAACCGCCCAGGTCAACAGCACGAAAAAAAACAGCGCTTTCCCTGACCGGCGCATCACTTTGTCGCGCGACCGAAATGTTGCGGAAATATATCCTGCAGATACCCCATGCTGATCCCAAGCGCCTGTTCCGGCGTCAAATCAACGGGATTGAGCAACAGGTCCAGCCACAGTCCCTCACTCATCGCTGAAAGCCCGTATGCAACGTGCTCTGGATTGCTTGCATAACCGCCTTGACGGATAATTTCTGCACACAAGCCACTCAGTACCTGGCGATATTCCTTGTCCCGCTCAGCACAAATCTGGCGATAGGTGGGCCGCGAGCGACTTTCCCCCCAGAACGCGAACCAGACTGCCAGTTTGTTGCGCTGGCAGACCTGTTTATCAAAATCCACCCGCACCAGTGCGGCCAGCTTTTCAGGCGCCGACTCGCCACTATTGTCCAGCGCTTTGAACCATGCAAGCCGGTACTCATCCACCACGTAGCGCAGTGTCTCTTCCAGCAACCGGTCCTTGCTTTGAAAGTGCAGATTGATGATACCCTGGCTCAGGCGGGCTTCCTTGGCGACGCTCGCCATGGTGGTAACCGACAGGCCATGTTTGGCGATTGAGCGTATGGTTGCCTTTATAAGCTGGGCTTTGCGCTCCTGTTTGGAGGCGGTACGGCGCTTGGTTCTGGGCCTCTTTGCTATCTCGTTCACCGCTTCCCTCTGGTCGTGAAGTCATGCTGTGTGTGACTTGTTTTTAAAAGCACACGACCCGCTTCGTGTGTGGCACTGCCATCAGCATAAAACCTTGTCACTATTTTTTCAACGAATGAATGATTATTCATTCATTTTTATAGACAGGCGGGCGATGTTATGCGAACCTATATACTTGGTAAAACCAGCGCAAGCAAATTTATGCCCCGCACACTGACACGCTCTAATCAGCACTGGCAAAAGGCCAGCCGACGCATACCGCTCGGCGTATCGTCCAATTTCCGTTATTGGGGCGAAAACAAGACCATTTACGTCGATCATGGCAAGGGTGGACGGATTACCGACATTGACGGTAACCGATATGTCGATTACCGCATGGGTTACGGCCCGGGCATACTGGGGTATGCAGATTCCCGCGTTGATGAAGCAGCGCGTAACGGTATGCAAACAGGGGGTGTTTTCGCACTTTCCACCGAACTCGAGTACAGCGTTGCCGAGCGCATCGGCACAATGGTACCTGCAGCAGAAATGGTGCGCTTTTCAAATTCCGGGACCGAAGCCGTAATGGCTGCCCTGCGCCTGGCCCGCGCCTACACCGGCAAGGAAGCACACATCATTGTTGAAGGTGGTTACCACGGCATATTCGACGCCGTGCTTTGGTATGCGGATATCAAAACCTGGAACCCGGCCCTCGGCGACCCGCCGATCGAGGCGAATAGCGAAGGCATACCACAGGTTTTAAAGCAGCTTGCCCACTTCACACCGCTGAATGATGCCAACCACCTGGAAGACCTGCTCAAGCGTCATCACCAGGATATTGGCGCCTTCCTGATTGAACCGATGATGGGTAACTGCTGCTCGATCACGGCGGATGTCGAATACGTCCAGGCTGCCAGGCAATTGTGCGAAAAATACAACGTGGTCATGATTGTTGATGAGGTCAAAACCGGTTTCCGGGTTGCGCGCGGCGGCGTGCAGGAGTTGCTCGGCTTCCAGGCGGACCTTTGCACGTTCGCCAAAGCGGTGGGCAATGGATATCCCATTTCAATGGTGGCAGGCCGGGCAGACATCATGCGCAAAATTGGCAATGGCGTCATTCACGGCGGCACCTATACCTGCCATTCCGTGGCGCTGGCGGCGGCAGATAAAACCCTCGAAATACTTGCAGAGACCGACGCATTGGAAAGTATTGCCCGTTACGGCACAGCCATGCAGGACGGCATGAGCCGGATTCTCGAAGCAAGGGACATCCCACATTCCTTTGTCGGCCACCCCTCAATGGGTGGCCTGTTTTTCAGACGCAGACCACCCAGGAATTACCGTGACTGGCTGGATTCAGATTACAGTTTCTACGATGCCCTGGCAGTTGAACTGCATGAACTGGGTATTCTGTGTGAACCGGACTCGCGCGAACCCTGGTTCATTTGCGAGGCCCATGCCCATGATGACAGCCTTGCACTGACCTTGCATGCTTTCGAACAGGCAGTGGACATCACCATGCAAAAACTCAACACAAAGGCAGCCAATGCCTGATTGATGGAGTCGATTCATTGAAAAAGTACGACGCTATAGTCATTGGTGCCGGTCACAACGGCCTGACCAATGCTGCTTATCTTGCCAAGGCGGGTCTCGATGTCCTGATGGTCGAGAAAAACGAATATATCGGCGGCGCTACAGTCAGTCGTAATCTGTATGACGACTGGATCTATTCTAATTGCTCCTATGTCTGCAGCCTGCTGCGGCCCGAGATTTACCGTTCACTGGAACTGGCGAAATACGGCCTGCAGGTGGTGCCCTATGGCGGCAGTGTCACCATGAGTCAAAACGGCGATTATCTCGGCTCTTACGTCGACCACGATGTATCACGACGCGAACTACAGCGCCACAGTCACCGTGATGCCGATGCGGCAGTACGCTTTGATCGTGACATCATGCGCCAATGCCGATTTATCCGGAAGTTCCTGCTGCGCACAGTACCTGACCCCACCTCGTTCAGACCACGCGACCTGATGGAAATGCTATACATGGGCAAAGAACTGCTCAAGCTCGGCGAAGATGTGATCTACGACATGCTGCGTTTTTACACCATGAGCATTGCCGAATTCGTGGATGAATATTTTGAAAACCCACTGATCAAAGCTTCTTTATGTGGCAGCGGAATCATCGGTTCCGCCATGGGCGTCATGTCGCCCGGCACCGCCTATGTATTGCTGCACCATGCCATGGGTGAGGTGGATGGCAGTATGGGTGCATGGGGATTTGCCCGTGGTGGCATGGGCGCGATTGCCAATGCCATGGCAGCCTGTTTCGAAGATCATGGTGGCGAAATCATCACCGGATCGGGTGTTCAGCAGATACTGATCAAGGGTGGCAAGGCAGCCGGCGTTGCGCTTGAGAACGGCAACGAGTATGACGCGGATATAGTGGTTTCCAACATGACGTTCCCACGTACTTTTCTGGAATGTATGGACCCAGACGACCTTGAGCCGGATTTCCTGAAAAAAGTGCAAAACTTCAAAATCCGTGGCTCTTCGGGCAAGCTCAATATCGCACTGGATGGTGTTCCGCAGTTTACGGCACTGCGCGACAATCCTGACCTGGTCGCCGGGGACATGCACCTGATTGACTCGGTTGAGCGCCTGGAACGCGCTTACGACGACTGGAAAAACGGCACCTGGTCCAAAGATCCTTACATCGACATGCTGATTCCGACCCTGACCGATCCAACCATGGCGCCTCCAGGCAAACATTTCATGTCGGTGTTTGTGCAGTATGTACCGCCCAAAGTTCATGGCGAGGACTGGACCGATGAGCAACGCGACCAGTTCGGGCAAACGGTCATCAATCAGATCGAAGCATACGCGCCCGGATTTAAAGACCTGATTCTGCACACAGAGGTGCGTACACCACGCGAGATCGAAGACGAAATCGGCCTGACCTCCGGAAATATCTTCCAGGGTGAACTGACCATGGACCAGTTACTGTTCAACCGCCCGATACCAGGCTACGCACAATACCGCGGGCCGGCAAAAGGACTGTACATGTGCGGTTCATCCACCCACCCCGGTGGCGGCGTGATGGCAGCGCCGGGGGCCAATGCAGCACGGGAAATTCTACGGGATTTACGCAAACCCAACACGGTACCGGAGGGCTGGATCGATGACTGATAAAAACCGGGTCATCATTATCGGTGGCGGCCACAACGGCCTCGTCTGTGCCGCTTACCTGGCTAAAGCCGGCAAGCAGGTCACCGTTCTGGAAGCATCCGGCCAGCTTGGCGGTGCAGCCATAACACGCGAGTTCGCCCCGGGCTTCAAGGTATCTGCCGGCGCGCATTTGCTGAATTTGCTGGACCAGGATATTCGTAAAGACCTGGCGCTGGATGCACATGGCCTGCAAATGGCCCGGCGAGCCATCTCTACAATCGCACTGGATGTCGAAGGCCGGCACCTGACCTTTTCTGCGGACAGGGTCAGTGGTGAGGGGGTATCAGCTAAAGACCAGGCAGCAATGGTGGAATACCATCGCTTTATGCGGCGCTTTGCCGGCATTATCGGTGGATTACGCAATCAGATGCCGCCCCGCATCCGGACGGACAATCGCGGTGACCTGATCCGCCTGGCGAAAACCGCCTGGAATATCCGCCGCATGGGCAGGACCGACATGCGTGAATTCCTGCGCATTGTCGGCATCAACATGTATGACATCCTGAAGGAGAATTTCGAGCACCCCCTGATCCGTGGCGCCTTGAGCCTCGACGGCGTGCTGGGAAGTTTTCTCGGTCCACGCTCGAATAACAGCGTGTTCTGTGCGCTGCACCGCTGGAGCGGTACAGACGGCACCCACATCGTAAAAGGTGGCATGGGTGCGGTAACGGCTGCAATCGCTGCAGCGGCCCGTAGTCATGGTGCCACAATACGTACCGCCTCTCCGGTCGCCGGCATTATGATGGAACACGGCCAGGTACAGGGTGTTGAGCTTGACAATGGTGAACAGGTTCAGGCTGGCACGGTGGTGTCAAATGCTGATCCGAAAACCACGTTCTTCAATCTTTTGGGTGCACGGCACCTGGAGGCCGGGCTGGTACGCAAGATTCAAAATATCCGAATGCGGGGCAATGCCTCGAAGCTGCATTTGGCGCTGAGCGGTATACCTGAGTTTACCGGGTTGAACCAAAACCAGGCCGGCGAGCGATTACTGATCGCTCCGGATATTGAATACGTAGAGCGTGCATTCAACCACGCCAAGTATGGTGAACACTCAGCCCAACCGGTAGCCGAAATCAGCATCGCCAGTCTCAATGACGACGCCCTGGCACCGGCCGGGCAGCATGTGCTGTCCGCAATAATCCAGTACACGCCCTATGCATTGAAGTCGGGCTGGCCCAATGCCAGGCAGGCATTTATGGAAAGATGCATTGAGCTGATCGCGCAATACGCCCCGGGTATACGCGAGCAGGTGGTACATGCCGAACTGCTGACCCCGGTAGATATAGAACGGGAATTCCGCATCCAGGGCGGGCACTGGCACCATGGCGAACTGGCGCTGGACCAGTTTCTGATGACGCGACCGGCACCTGGCACGGCGCAATATCAAACGCCCGTGGATGGTCTGTACCTGTGCGGTGCGGGCAGTCATCCGGGAGGTGGGGTCATGGGCAGCGCCGGGCGCAACGCGGCCAATGCCGTGCTGGCAAACGGGTAACAAAGGAATTCACATGAGAACGTCTGCACTCACAGCAAAAGATCATTTCAACACCAACGTCTTCCCCAGCCCGTTCTATACACGCACGGAACCGCTCAACAAGCTCAGGGAGTGGGTCCGCTGGGGTGATTATCTATCTGCACCGGCGTATTTCTGTGCATCGCTGGAATACTTTGCCTGCCGCAATGCCTGTGGCGTGTTCGATCTCACCGCCATGATCAAACACCGCATCAGCGGGCCTGATGCCCTCGCCTACCTGAATCGGTTGGTGACCCGCGAGGTCAGCAAAATTCGTCCCGGGCGTGTGGGCTATACGGTCTGGTGCACGGACCAGGGCCAGGTCATTGACGACGGCACCATCTTTCACCTGCACGATGGTGATTACCGGCTGTGCTCCCAGGAGCACCATATCGACTGGTTGCTGACCAACGCCTTTGGTTTTGATGTCAATATCGCCGAGGACACCCACGACGTGGCCGCGCTGGCCCTGCAGGGTCCGACCTCCTGCGCAACGCTCAAACGGATGGGGCTGGCAGGTATTGAGAACATGAAACCCTTCGACCTTGAACACTACGCCTTCGAAGGTACCGAATTGATGGTCTCACGCACCGGGTTTACCGGTGATCTGGGCTATGAACTGTGGATCGACCCGGACCACGCTGAAGTGCTTTGGGACCGGTTGTTTGAAGCCGGTAAACTGCACGGCATCCAACCCATCGGTGAACAGGCGCTGGGCCTGCTGCGAATCGAAGCCGGATTCATCCAGGCTGGCGTTAATTTTATGCCGGCGCATGAAACGGTGCGGGCCACGCATACCCGCTCACCTTTCGAATTGGGTCTTGGCTGGCTGGTGAATTTTGACAAGCCGGTGTTCAACGGACGGCGCGCCCTGTTGGCAGAAAAAAGAAATGGCTCCAGATACCGGCTGGTCAAACTGGATATCGAGGGCAATAAGCCCGCCAACGACGCCTACATCTACAAGGGCAAAAAAGTTATCGGTACCGTCACCTCAGCGATGTGGTCGCCATCAGCCAAGGCCAGTATCGCCCTGGCATCGGTAGACACACCTCACGGCAAACCAGGTGATGAATTCACCGTTGAGATTTTTTACCAGCGTGAATTGAAATGGAGCCGCGTTATGGCCAGGGCAACGGTGGTAAAAGATGCATTCTGGAACCCGCCACGCAGGCACGCAACGCCTGCGCCTGATTATTAATGGTCAACAACATCAAATCTGACTTGATCCGGTTGACGAGCACGCAAAACTGCTGGTCGATGGCAAATACGCAGATCGACTACCCCTGGGGTGGCAAGATTGGCGTGCCGTTCAACCGCGTGCCGCAATTGGGGGAAATATCACCTGATTTACTGCACTCGAAATCAACGCTGGAAAAATCTCAAACCGCGCGCAAATACCACTCGTAGTCACGGTTACTGACCTGGGAGTGGAAGAGCTCGGATTCCTCTCGTCTGCACACCTCAAATAAGCAGTGGTACTCCTGACCAAAGTACCGTGGCAAAATCTGACCCGCCCGGAAAGCATCCAGCGACTTCGACCAACGCACCGGCAGGGTAACCTGGTAATCGATATTCTGTTTTTCAGCAACCATGGGACCGGGGTCAAGCTGGTTTGCAATACCGTGGTGGATTCCGGCCATGACGGCAGCTACCACCAGGTACGGATTGGCGTCTGCCCCGGCTACACGGTGTTCTACGCGTCTATTTTTTTGCGATGACACGGGGATACGCATTGCCAGATCACGGTGATTGGGTCCCCAGTTCGGTGTAGCCGCCACATAAAAACCGTGTGCATAACGCCGATAGGAGTTGGCATTCGGTGCGAATACAGCCATGGATTCCACCATGGTCTGCGCCAGGCCACCGATGGCGTGTCGAAGCGTGTCGGAAAACTCCCCGTCTTTGCTTTTACCGGAAAACACATTCGTGCCATCAGCGTCCAGCAAACTGGTGTGTATATGCAAGCCGTTGCCGGCATGCTCACGGAACGGTTTTGCCATGAATGTTGCCGCCAGACCATTTTTACGTGCTGCGGCTTTGACCGCACGCTTGAGCAATAGCGCGTGATCGCATGCCAGTATTGGATCATCAACATGCTTCAGATTAATTTCAAACTGCCCCGGCGAATATTCAGACAGCGCCGTACCTGCAGGAATATTCTGTGCATTACAGAAGCTATCCAGATCCGTCAGGAAGCCGTCCACACTCTCAAGATCATCAAAGCTGCTGTACTGATGACCACCTTGTGGCAGCTTCGAACCGGGGATATTCGGCAAGCGGGGTTTAAAGCTTTCACCATCATGTTCAAACAGGTAAAACTCGAGTTCCGTGGCGATAATCGGGTTCAGGCCCATAGAGGTCAAGGGTTGTAGCGCTTTGCGCAGAACATTGCGCGGGTCCAGGAAAAACGGAGTGCCATCGAACTCGACTAATTCAAGCAGGCACTGGGCCGTTGGCAGCGTGGCCCAGGGTACAGGTGCAAGGGAACCTGGAACTGCAATGCTTTTTAAGTCCGGATCGCCATCGTCGTTACCGTAGCTGATATTTCCAGCGATATCACCCAGTGCATTCAACAGCGGTGTGGATGCGACAAAGTTGGAGCCATTGCCAAAAACCTTTGAAAATTCTTCAGTCTGAATACGTTTGCCGCGCAGAATGCCGTTGATATCGGGTGCAAACACATCCATAAAGCGTGTTGCGGGGAACTTTCTCAGGAAGTCATCCAGTTCGCTCGAACTTACCTTGCTTGTCATTATTTATCCTGCAGTCCTGGTCGTCAGTAGCTGTCACAACAACCATGTTACCGGGAATTACGGAAACACGGTATCCAGTGCCTTGTTGATCAATGGTGCCGCGCTGCTATGCGTGCGCTCTGCCCAATCCGCTAACTGCATCAGGCGTGCACGGCTATTGATACCGAACCAGCGAACCGGTTCAATTTCCCAGAGTTTTTTATCCAGCTCCCGTGCACGCTCCGGGTTAACCCAGGGCGTGTGGACCCTGTCCGTGTCGCGCTCAAGAATCAGATCTGCCAGGGTTCTGCCGGCAAGATTACTGGCTCCAACACCATTGCCGAAGTAGCCACCCGCCCAACCAAGATGTTTTTCCTTGTTGAAACACACGCACGGGCTTAATGTGCGGGAAACACCCATCGCACCACCCCAGGCGTGTGTATAGCGACTGCCACGGAGCGTGGGGAAAAACTTGAGCAGCGCTTCCCACACCAGGTCAAATTCTGAGTCAGCCGGATCAAAATGGGATCTGACCCGCGAGCCATATAGATAAGAACCACGGCAACCGAACGCAATGCGGCGGTCAGCGGTCAGTTGGCCGTAGGTCGTCAAGTGATCGAGGTTGTTGAATACGTGGCGCCGGTGCAGACCGATTTGCTCGAGTTGCAGTTCGCTCAAGGGTTCGGTGGCAATCATCATGGAGTGTACCGGAATCAGTTTCCGTCCCAGACCTTTTATGGATCCTGTATAACCCTCGGTGGCCAGCACGCTGACGCCGGCCTTTACGCGGCCGCCTGTTGTTGTAAAGCCCTGTTGATCCAGCTTGATGACAGGTGTCTGTTCAAAAATCTTCACCCCCTGCCGCTCCACCACATCTGCCAGGCCACGCACCAGGCGGGCGGGGTGAATGGCCGCGCAATGACGCATAAACATGCCGCCGAGTACACCGTCTATATTGATGTGCTCACGAAGTTGCTGTGACGTTAACCAGCGAAAGTCCTGCTCACCGAAACCCAGGCCGTGCATGAAATCGACATGTTCACGAACCCTCTGGAGCTGAGCCGGAAGTATGGCTGCTTCAACCTGGCCGGACTGATCAAAGTGGCATTCGATAGACTCCAGTGCAGTGACCCGCCCCACCTCTTTGACGCTGTCAAACAATAGTCTTTGCAGTCGAATGGCAGCATCGGCCAGAGCGGGCTGGGCCAGAGCCTTTTCCATCCCGGACAGGTATGCAGAACACCATCCACCATTGCGTCCCGACGCTCCAAAACCAGCAATTTCAGACTCGATTATGGCGATTGACAGTGTTGGTTGGAGTCGCTTCAGATAATATGCGGTCCACAGCCCGGTATAACCGGCGCCCGCAATGGCGATATCCACCTCAATATTATTTTCGAGACCCAAGCGCGGTAACAGCGCGCCGGGAACGCTGTCATGCCAAAAGCTGAGTTTTCGATACTTTCGATGCTCTTCATCTACTGGTGACGACTGCATATCGATTGGGCTCATTTGGCACGAACATGGGTCTTCCAAGTATGTCATATTTTCCTTCTGACATCTTCGCGTGAATTTCCCTGTATATCCGGTAGACAAACCCACCTGACTTGTGGAAGCTGTTTGAATGGCCAGTGGAAATAAAAATTTAACGGGAATGCCGGTATGACAGATAAGAGAAAACTCCCATCCAGGGCCCGTGTGGTCATTATCGGCGGTGGCATCGTCGGTTGTTCCATCGCCTATCACCTGGCAAAACGCGGTGTCAGCGATGTGGTGCTGCTGGAGCGAAAGCAACTTACCTGTGGCACTACCTGGCATGCAGCCGGCCTGGTCAGCATGCTTTGGCCCACCCCTTATCTGACCAACCTGGCCAAATACACGCATGAACTTTATGCCTCTTTGGAAGAGGAGACCGGGCAGGCTACCGGTTACCGGCGCATCGGCAGTCTTTCAGTAGCCCGCACACCAGAACGGCTGGAAGAACTGCGCCGGACGTCCTCGATGGCCAGCGTATTTGGGGTTGAGTCCGAAATGATCAGCAACGAGCGTCTCGCCGGGTTTTATCCGGGTATCAATACCGATGGTATCCTGGGAACGCTTTATATAGAAAAAGATGGTCAGACCAACGCAATAGATACCACCATG
>QIKV01000192.1 GCA_003233115.1 Oceanospirillales bacterium | reverse complement strand
CATATTCATATCGCTGAACAACCGGCTGAAATTGAAAGCTGCCTCGCGCACCTCGGCGCCAGGCCGGTTGAATGGTTGCTGGAACAGTTTCCCGTTGACGAACACTGGTGCCTGGTTCATGCAACCCACATGTCGGGTCACGAAGTGGAACTGGCAGCGGCGAGCAGAGCGACCGCTGGCCTGTGCCCTACCACCGAAGCGGATCTGGGTGATGGTGTGTTCAGGACCGTTGACTGGCTCAGGGCAGGTGGGCGTGTGGCGATCGGTTCTGATAGTAACGTAAGGATTTCAGTTGCTGAGGAATTGCGTTTGCTTGAATACAATGAGCGCCTGGCCAGTGGGCAGCGCAACGTCCTGACGGGGCCCGATGTCACCTGTGGCAGATTTCTGTATCAGCATGCAGCAAAGGCGGGCGGCATAGCGGTCGGCCAGCCTGTTGGACAGCTTGACACCGGTTATCGTGCCGACTTGCTGGAATTGGATGACAACCATGAATTACTCAGCGGACGGGCGCCAGATGTGGCTCTGGACAGTTGGATTTTTGCCGGAGATCAGTCGATGATCAAATCCGTATGGGTTGCAGGTCAATGTATCGTCAGGCAGGGGGTTCATCGCCGTGAAGAGCCCATCAAAATGGCGTTTGCCAATGCAATCCCGGGATTATATGCAGCATGAGTGAACTACCATTTTCAAGTGCTACAGAGCGGAATCGGCAACCGATTCTGGATGAGTTGTATGCCTTATGGCCTGACACCGGCACCGTACTGGAGATTGGTTCCGGCACAGGCCAGCACGCTACTTTTTTTACCCGGCACCTGCCGGGGCTTTATTGGCAACCCACTGACAGGCTCGAAAACCTGTCGGGGCTTGAGGCCCGGTTTGCGGTTGCAGGCAATGCGCGCATACTTGCCCCGTTAAAACTGGACGTGCTTGGCGATCCATGGCCCGGGCACTCTTTTAGTGCGGCATTTTCTGCCAATACTGCACATATTATGCCCTGGAAGGCTGTGCAAGCCATGTTTGCCGGTGTAGCGACGCATATTGTGTGTGGCGCCCGGTTCTGCCTCTACGGACCGTTCAATATCAATGGTAGTTTTACGTCACCTGGCAATACAAAGTTTGACGCGCACCTGCGTCAGCAGGACCCGCAAATGTGTATCCGCGATATGGAAGCAATTGAATCCCTCTCCAGTAACCACCAAATGCATCTGGAACAGAAGATAGCCATGCCGGCCAACAACTTCTTGTTGGTATTTACAAAAGATTGACCCGTATTATTCCGCTCTTAAAGATTCTTGCCCCGCACCCTGTGTAGCAGGTTGCCATTATGTGCATCCCGTTTGAACTCATCGGGAAACTCGATTACGGCAAGGGTTCCGGTGGCCATTTTGTTAATCAAGGCAGCCTGGTCCGGCTGTAAAATATTGATCAGCAGCCCCTCAAAGCCGGGATTGTGTCCGACCATTAAAAGTCGTTTGCTGTAGCTGAATGCGTCTTCCATCAGGGCGCAAAGCATATTAAGTGATGCGCCATACATTGAATCGATATAGTCAGTTACCGCCAGCAGTTGTGGCCACTGGGACAGCAAAGGAGCGAGCGTTTGCCGGGTACGTTTTGCTGGTGAACACAACACGGTTTCGGGTTCCGGAAGTGTTTTAATCGCCCAGTCGGCAACCGCCTGCGCGTCGCGGATTCCCCTTTTGTTAAGCGCGCGGGAAAAGTCGTTGCCAAGTGGACTCCAGGGTTCCGCCTTGGCATGGCGGAATAAATAAAGTTGTTTCATTGAATTCCCATGATCCTGTTGGCCTCACTTATATGCGTGCAGTTGCGTGTGCCGGAGGCGTGTGCTGGCACTGCCGGTGTCGAAAGCAACCGGTCAGGTGGTCATTTACCAGTCCGGCAGCCTGCATTAACGCATAGCAGGTGGTTGCGCCAACAAAACGAAAACCGATTTTTTTCAAGCGTTTGCTTAGTACCGTGGATTTAGCAGTACTGGCGGGAAGATCCTGCAATCGACGCCAGTGATTGACTACGGGTATGCCGTCAACCGTTGCCCATAAAACTTCATCCAGTGTTTTGCCTTCATCCCACAGCGCGATAATGCGCCGGGCATTATTGATGGTGGACTCGATTTTCCCCCGGTGCCTTACGATATCGGCATCGACCATCATTTCATCGACTTTCCGGTCGTCATAATCTGCAACCCGCTGGATGTCAAATCCGGCAAACAGGCGGCGGTAACCTTCACGTTTAGTCAATATCGTTATCCAACTCAGCCCTGCCTGGGCGCCTTCGAGTGTCAGCATTTCAAACAGGCGTTGTTCGTCATGTTGTGGCACACCCCATTCAAGATCGTGATAGGCAATATTAACGGGGTGATCACCTGGCCATGAACATCTTTGTTCGCGGGCATTGCGGGTCGTGTTACGCATGGCCTGGAGTTTCCTTGGCGGGGATAATATTGATGTTTGCAGGCAGCCTGGCGACAAGCCCGTCTACCGTATTTGATATTAATTCTGCAGCCTTATCCATCATCGGCATATAATATCGGCCATTTCACGGAATTCACCAGTGATATTTCAAGGAAAACATGCATGAAACAGAGCGTAGCCGGCGAGGTCATCTACCGCAAAAATTATACAGCCTATCCGTGGCGTATAAAACGGCTCGATCTGCATTTTGATATTGGAGCAGAGACTACTGTCGTGCATGCGGCAATGGAATTTCAGCTTAAGGATGGTGGATCCGGCCCACAAAGTATCATCCTCAATGGCAGTGAACTGGAACTTGTTTCCCTGGTCATCAACGACCGCGCCCTCAGCACGGACGATTATACCATTGACGGTGAAATGCTGATAATTCCTGATGCGCCAGCCCAATGCGTACTGAAGACTGAAGTCCTGATCCACCCGGCGGCCAATACAGCACTCGAAGGGTTGTATGTTTCCAGTGATTTTCTTCTCACCCAGTGCGAAGCTCAGGGGTTCAGGAAAATTACCTGGTTCCCTGACCGGCCGGATGTTATGACCACCTACCGGGTAACCCTTAAAGCCGATAAATCTGAGTTTCCGGTACTGCTGTCGAATGGAAACGAAACGGGCAGGGGGGATTTGCCCAACGGGCACCATTGGGTTCGTTGGCACGATCCCTTCCCGAAGCCTTCTTACCTGTTTGCGCTGGTGGCAGGCGACCTGGCGCTGGTTGAAGGTCACTTTACTACCCACAGCGGGCGTGAAGTTGCGTTAAAGATTTATGTTGAGGCGGAAAATATTGATCGCTGTGAGCACGCGATGGAGTCGCTCATCAACGCCATGCGTTGGGATGAAGACAGGTTTGGCCTGGAGTACGACCTGGATATTTTTCAGATTGTTGCCACCAACGATTTCAACATGGGCGCCATGGAAAACAAGTCGCTAAACATTTTCAATACCAAATATGTGCTGGCCCGGCCGGATACGGCAACTGATACAGACTACCAGGGTATTGAGGGCGTTATAGGACATGAGTATTTTCATAACTGGACCGGTAACCGCGTTACCTGCCAGGACTGGTTTCAGTTAACGCTCAAAGAAGGCCTGACCGTATTCAGAGATGAAGAGTTCTCGGCGGATATGCAATCGCGTGCGCTCAAACGCATCCAGGTAATCCGCGACCTTCGTATTCGCCAGTTCCCGGAGGATGATGGCCCGATGGCACACCCCATTCGTCCGGACCATTATGTTGAGATCAATAACTTCTATACCGCTACGGTCTACCAGAAAGGGGCAGCCATCATCCGTATGTATCACACCCTGCTGGGAGAAAACGGTTTTCAGAAGGGTATGAAGTTGTATTTTGAGCGGCACGATGGCCTGGCGGTGAGCTGTGATGATTTTCTGGCAGCAATGGCGGATGCCAATCATACCAACCTGGATCATTTTGCACGCTGGTACAGTCAGTCTGGAACACCACGGGTCTCCGTGACAGACCACTATGATGCCGCAACCCGAAAATACACATTGACGCTAAAGCAGAGTACTCCCGCTGGTCAGCACGAGGCGGAAAAGCAGCCTCTGGTATTGCCCTTTGCGCTGGCGTTGTTGACCGCAAGTGGCGATGAATTGCCACTGCAACTGGAAGGTGAGGTTGAAGGCCTGGCCACGACCCGACTGTTAACCGTGGAAAACGCCCGGCAGGAATTCACATTCGTAAATATTCCTGAAGCACCGGTACCGTCCCTGTTCAGGGACTTCTCTGCTCCAGTCAAGATTTCCTATGCTTTTTCAACGCAACAACTGGCGACATTGATCGAATTCGACAGTGACGCATTTGTGCGCTGGGATGCCGCACAGCGTATGGCTGCAAGGACCATCCTGGAGCAATGCCGGCGTCGGGCGAATGGCCTTGAATTTCAGTTGGATGCGGCTCTCGTAAAAGCATTCAGGGGCATACTTACAGATCAGCAGGCCGACCCGGCGCTGCTGGCTGAGGCCATCACTTTGCCCGATGAAGATTACCTGGCAGACCAAATGAAGGTGGTTGACGTCGATGGCATTCATGCGGCTCGACAATTTGTTCACAAAAGCCTGGCCGCCACGCTGGAAAAGCTTTTTGCCGCACACTACACCGAATTGAATGACGGCGACGCCTACCGTAAAACCGCCGCTGCAATGGCCCGTCGCAGCCTCAAAAATATCTGCCTGTCTTATCTGCTGGAAACACAAACCGGTGAATTGCTGGCCATCAGACAGATTGAAACCAGCGACAACATGACCGATACGCTGGCCGCCATTCGTGGTTTGATTTTTACTGATTCACCCCAGGCTGATGTGGCACTGGCAGACTTTGAGAACAAATGGGCCGACGATACGCTGGTGATGGATAAGTGGTTCGTCATGCAGGCCATCAAACCCTGCCACAGTACCGTCAACAGGGTTAAGAAGCTGATGAGACATCCTGCATTCAGCATCAGAAATCCAAACAAGGTGCGCGCCCTGATCGGAGTTTTTTCAATGCTGAATCCGACCGGTTTCCATGTTGCCGATGGATCAGGGTACCGGTTCCATGCAGACCGGGTGATTGAACTGGACCGGATAAACCCGCAAATGGCTGCCAGGATGGCGACCGTGTTTAACCGTTGGAGGCGCTATGATGAGGGCAGAAAAGCGCTGATGAAGGCCGAACTGCAACGTATCTCATCGGTGCCCGCCTTGTCTGGTGATGTTACAGAAATCATTAACTACGCATTGCACTAATCCGAGCAGGAGATAATGAAATGTTGGTCGCTCATTTCTTTGATCTGATACCTATCTGGCTGTTGCTGGTTGGAACCCTGGCGGCCATGGTTCTCTTTATTGAAATTGGGTTCAGGCTGGGGAAAAAAGGCCAGACCAGGGCCAGGAAGGCCCAGACATCCCAGGTGCGGGCAATCATGGGGGCTGGGCTGGGCCTGCTGGCATTCATGCTGGCATTTACGTTCAGCACAGCCCAATCCCACTTCGAAACCAGGGCTCAGAATCTGGCCGAGGAAGCCCGGATTGCCAGGAACGCATATATGCAGGCCGACTTGTTAGTGGAGCCGAATCGATCCGCTGCGAAGCAGCTATTGAAAGATTACATCAAATTGCGGGCAGGTATTGGCGAGTTAAGTGGCAACAAAGCCAAAGAACAAATAGCCGAACTGCTGCGGAGATCCGAACAAATCCAGCACAAACTCTGGCTTCTGGCGGTCGATACTGAGAAGCAGGCTGAAGAAGAACCAGGCTTTGATAACCGTGATAACCCGTTCATGGTCTCAGTCCTCGCGTTGACTGACATTCATTTCACCCGACTGCACGCTGCGGTCATGAACCGCATACCGTTCACAATATGGATTACACTTTACCTGATGGCGGCGCTGTCCATGATTATCATGGGTTACCAGGCCGGGCTAACGGACAGGCGCAGCCCGGTTGCAACAGTAACGCTGGCGGTTGCTTTTTCAGCAGTCATTATTCTGATAGCTGATCTTGACCGTCCAATCATGAGTTTCTTTGAAATCAACAAGCAACTGCTGGTTGATTTGTACGACTACATGGATGCGGATTTAAGGGGTACGGATTTAGGCCTGGAATACTACCGGGGCGACTGACTTATGCTGAGGCCTGTAGCTCTTTGGTTAGGTGTTGTGCTGCTTCAGGGCTGTGCTTCACAACCAGTAAGCCCGGGTCCCGGCTTGAAGATAGAAGGCCTGGTCATTGAAAACCAGACGCAAATGTGGATCTCGGCCGCCCGGCTATTGGTACCGGTGACCGGGGCGTTTGTCTCTTGTGGCAATATCTCTCCTGAATCCAGGTGTGCAACAACATTTCCGGAAACTAACTACAGTGGTAATCCGGTAGAGGTTACCTGGAGCCTGGCCGGTCAGATTCATTCAACCAGAGAATTTGTCATCAAGCTACCTGAAGATATTGATACTGACCGGTCTGCAACGGTCTGGGTCGTCATTACCGCGCCCGATTCTGCCGGTGCCGGGATTGTGCAAGACCCGCCAGTGGCTAAGCGTCCTTGAGGGCTTTCAGAAACAGTTGACGTTCAAGATCTGCAGCATTGCGGGTTGGGAATTTCATCGGTAGCCGCAACTCGGAGCCAAACGTGATATTGAACTGGTAACCCTCATCGTTATCCGCAATAAAAACCCGGCTAAGCAATGCAACCTTATCCAGAACTATTGCAAACCCCTGTAGTTCATAAACTACCCTGCTCATGTAAGATCTCCTTTTAGGGCCTGCTGACAGACCCCGATTTAAGTCATTGTAAACGACGATTGACCGGTAGAGTTAAGAATTACTTACTCTCCGTTCAGTAAATGTTCACCTTATTGCTGCTATCCTTGTCACCAAGATGCTGCCAGGCTATTGGCCCCGCTGGAGGAGGCTGTATGAAAAAGTTCCTGATATTGTTGTTGCTGCCGCTACTGGCTGGTTGTGTGAGCTACTATTACCCTGAGAAAGCACTTCAGAACGGCGTCTATTATGCTGGAGATGATCCGGCATATATCAATAATTCATTTGTAGACTATGGCTATGCCGGCGCAGCGTATTATCCGTGGTGGTCCATGGATTATTTCTACCTCGGGTATTATGGCCCCCGGTTTGGTTACGGCTATGGTGGTTACGGCGGCTATGGCGGCTATGGCGGTTACGGCTATGGTGGTTACGGTGGGTACGGCAGTTATGCCAGTTATGGGGGGGGTGGCTTTTCTATTGGAATTTCATACGGATATTCGCCGTGGTATTACCCGTACTACAGTCATTATTCTCCCTGGTATCCTGCGTACAATCACCATGCCTATGGCCACGAAGGGCACAGGGGTCGAGTGGGTGGCGGCGAGCATGATCGTTATGTTGGGAACGACCATACTTACCGCAGGAACCGCGGTGGCGATAACGAAGATGGCAATGAAGACCCGGGCGGCCGCCGCAGTGGCAACCATACGGGTAGCTATGGGACTTCACCACTCAGACGCTATGTATCTACTGCCCCATCCGGATATTCCGGCTACCAGGGCATGGTGATCAGGAACCGTGAGACGACAAAAGTCGGCAGGAGCCGGTTGGAACCGGTCAAAGCAAAGCCCTCAAATAGAGCCAGTCCACCACGTTCAGCAGCGCGCATCAGGCAGCCTGAATACCGCGCCAGGCGGGGTCGTGGAGAGATTCGTTATCGTGCCGCTGCCAAGCCAGGCCGTTCGCGCACCGGTCCGGTTGACATCAGATCGCCTGACAGGGGACTTGCTACGGCGGCAGAGCCGGTGCAAAGGAATTACCGTTCCCGGCAGGGGGGTAGTGAAATCCGCTACCGGTCGAGTGCCAAGCAAGGGAGGTCCCGTACTGACCCCGTGCGCAGCAGGCAGCCTGCACCGGCGAGAACCTCTCGCCAGGCATACGGACGGTCGCCTTCCAGTGCAAGCTCGCGTTCATTTACCAGGTCAAGAACCTGGGCGCCTGCTTCAAGAGGTAGCCGTTCAGGTGCAACTTTTTCAAGTTTCGGTGGCAGGAGTTCCTCTCACGGCACTTCAGGGCGCTCCGGGAGCCATAGATAGCCGCTGATCCGTACGATCTGTTTTCGAAAGGAAGTCATTACGACCGGCAGGCGAGTTTTTCCGCCGGTATGTAATTAGTTCGATACAATACGCGCTTTCCCTGGCAAAGCATTACATTGAAGCAGCGAACATTATTTGATGTCATAGTGATCGGCGGTGGTCATGCTGGTACAGAGGCCGCACTGGCTTCAGCGCGCTGCGGCGCTGACACCCTGCTACTGACCCACAGCATCGAAACCATCGGCCAGATGAGTTGCAACCCGGCAATCGGGGGTATCGGCAAAGGCCACCTGGTCAAAGAAATAGATGCATTGGGCGGCGTCATGGCGGTTGCCGCTGATGCCGCCGCCATTCAGTTGCGTACACTGAACTCGAGCAAGGGCCCGGCGGTGCGTGCCACGCGCGCCCAATGTGACCGCAATCTGTACCGCGCGCACATACGTAAAGTCGTTGAGAACCAGCGTAATCTGAGCATATTCCAGCAGGCAGTCGATGACCTGTTATTGGAAGATGACCGGATTTCAGGATGCCGTACAAGCATGGGCCAGGTCTTTCATGCGCACGCCATTGTGTTGACGACCGGCACTTTTCTCGGTGGCAAAATTCATATGGGTGAGGCGCAAAGTGCCGGCGGGCGTGCCGGCGATCCGCCTTCCATTTCGCTGGCTAACCGCTTGCGCGAATTGCCGTTTAATGTTGGCCGGCTCAAAACCGGCACCCCGCCGCGTATTGATGGCAAGAGTGTTGATTTCACCCACTTACAGGTTCAACCCGGTGATGTGCCAAGGCCGGTATTTTCATTTATGGGAACACACGACGATCAGCCTGAACAGGTCAATTGCTGGATAACCCAGACGTCTGAAAAGACCCACGAGATAATCCGTTCAGCCTTGCATCGGTCGCCGATGTATGCGGGCACCATTGCTGGAGTGGGGCCGCGCTACTGCCCCTCCATTGAAGACAAAATAGTGCGTTTTGCCGAACGCAGCAGTCACCAGATATTTATTGAGCCGGAAGGATTGCACACCCGCGAACTGTATCCAAATGGAATATCGACCAGCCTGCCCTATGACGTGCAGGTTGAATTTGTACGTAGTATTAAAGGTTTTGAAAATGCACACATTACGCGGCCAGGCTACGCGATTGAATATGATTTCTTTGATCCGCGCGGATTAAAATTCAACCTGGAAACCAAACCGGTTGCAGGGCTATTTTTTGCCGGCCAGATTAATGGTACTACAGGTTATGAGGAAGCGGCGGCTCAGGGCCTGATCGCCGGTCTGAATGCAGCGCGCAGCGTGCGCGGTGAAGCGGCGTGGACCCCACGCCGGAATGAGGCCTATATCGGGGTGTTAATCGATGACCTGGTAACCCAGGGCACCCGGGAGCCGTACCGGATGTTCACCAGCAGAGCGGAATACCGCTTGCAGTTACGTGAAGACAATGCGGATCTGCGTTTGACTGAAGCTGGCCGCAGGCTTGGACTTGTCAGTGATGAACGCTGGCAGCTTTTCGTTAGGAAAAAGGAAGCCATTGAAATTGAGCAGCACAGGCTGGGTTCAATCTGGGTCACGCCGGACAATGAAATTGGCCAATCTCTCGATGCAACACTGGGTGTGGTGTTGAGCAAAGAATCGAGGGCACTGGACCTGCTCAAGCGGCCGGAGATCGGCTATTCTGACTTGATGAAAGTAGCCGGCATCGGCCCCGGTGCCAGCGATATGAAAGTGGCGGAGCAAGTCGCTGTGCAGGTGCGCTATGCCGGTTACGTGACACGCCAGGCGGGTGAGGTTGAAAAGAACCAGCGCAATGAACTCACGGGGATACCCGAGGGCTTCGATTATTCCCAAGTGAAGGGTTTATCGGCAGAACTGTATGAGAAATTGCAGCATTCCCTGCCCGTGAGCATTGGTCAGGCTGCCCGCATCCCCGGCATGACACCTGCTGCTATTTCCTTGTTGTTGGTGTTCCTGAAACGCCAGAAAAATAGCCGTTTGGGGCCTGAATGTGAAAATATTCGTACTATCACAAATAAGCAACGATAGATTTACATCTTTTTAACCTGCAAAAGGTATCCTACGTATGCAAGTTGACTGTGCCTGGTGTATCGCGTCTCATGACAGGCAGTCCCCACACTTCTATGCCTCTAGCGGTACACCAATTCCAACCCCGGCTCTTTAGCCGGGGTTTTTTTTGAAAACCACCACTACAGTTATTGGCATGGAAACCGCAGGTTCACGTGCTGATTATATAGCTGCCCACGATGGCGCCGCCGGTGCGGTCCGGGAGATATCTGACCTGTTGTTGAAGCATCAGCCAGATACCCCTGTGGCAGGTTAATGTGTGCTAATCGTAGTGGCGGGCAACCGTTATGCGATAGAATCCTTCGTACGCAGGCAGTAGCGCAACAACAGTCAGAAGGCTCAACCAGTGAATAACGACCAAACTCTACAAGTCAGCAATTTTATACGTAATATTGTAAAACGTGATCTGGAATCCGGGCGGTACACCAGGATTGTTACACGCTTCCCGCCAGAACCTAATGGCCACCTTCATATTGGCCATGCCAAGTCCATTTGCCTGAATTTTGGTATTGCTGCTGAATTTGGTGGCACGACCAATTTGCGCTTTGATGATACCAATCCCCTGAAGGAAAGTGAGGATTATGCCCAGGCCATTATGAATGATGTCCGCTGGCTGGGCTTTGAGTGGAATGAATTACACCATGCCTCCGACTATTTCCAGCCGCTGTATGAGTATGCGCTCCACCTGGTAAGGAACGGCAAAGCCTATGTTGATAGCCAGGATGCTGAGGCGATGCGTTCAAGCCGTGGCACATTGAAGGACCCCGGTACCAATAGTCCCTATCGCGACCGTACCGTGGAGGAAAATCTGGATTTGTTTGAACGTATGAAAAATGGTGAGTTTGCTGATGGGGAGCATGTTTTGCGTGCCCGTATTGATATGGCTTCAGCGAATATGAATTTACGCGATCCTGCCATCTATCGTATCCGTAAAGTAGCTCATCACCGCACCGCCGACCAATGGAACATCTATCCCATGTATGACTGGGCGCATGGTATTTCGGATGCCATTGAAGGCATCACCCATTCGCTTTGCACACTGGAGTTTGAAGACCACCGGCCATTGTATGACTGGTTTCTGGATAATATCCCGGTGGCCTGCCATCCGCAGCAAATTGAATTTGCGCGTGGCAACCTGGATTTCACAGTCATGAGCAAGCGCAGGCTCAGGCAACTGGTAGAAGAAGGACATGTATCCGGCTGGGATGACCCGCGCATGCCAACGCTTGCCGGTCTGCGTCGGCGTGGTTATACGCCAGGATCCATTCGCAGATTCTGGAGAGAAGCAGGTGTATCCAAGGCGGAAAGTATCATCCCGATGGGCGTGCTGGAAAATTCCATCCGCAATGACCTGAATGAGAATGCACCACGCGTGATGGCGGTACTGGATCCCGTCAAAGTCGTGCTGACCAACTATCCTGCAGGTGAAAGTGAAATACTGGAAGCCCCTTCGCACCCGCAGAAACCAGAAATGGGTTGCCGTTCTGTCCCGCTGGGCCGGGAGATCTGGATAGAGCGTGGTGATTTCATGGAAGACCCCCCACGCAAGTTTTTTCGCCTGCGCCCGGGCGGCGAGGTGCGTTTACGTAACGCTTTCATTGTCAAATGTACGGGGTTCAGCAAAGATTCTGAGGGTAATATCACTGAAATTCAGTGTGAATACGACCCTGAAAGCCGGAGCGGCTTGCCGGGTGCTTCACGCAAGGTCAAGGGGACCATTCACTGGGTGTGTGTAGACAATGGTGTCAGCGCTGAAATACGTTTGTATGACCGCTTGTTCAGTGTCGCCAATCCCCTGGCGGACAAACAGCGGGATTTTCTCGAGTTCCTGAACCCTGACTCGTTGCGAGTGATAACTTCTGCAGTGGTTGAGCCGGCAGTCGCGCAGGGACAGCCGGGCGATTTCTTTCAGTTTGAGCGGGTAGGTTATTTTTCCGTTGATCCGGATAGCAGCGACTCAGTGCGGCCAGTTCTGAACCGAACCGTCTCTTTACGCGATTCATGGGCAAAAATGAACAGGTAATCCGTGCGCGGACTCCGCCGGACCGGTAACGCAGCAATCTGGCGAAAATTATGACTTGAGGCACACTCGCGCGTATTTCCTTTTTGCTAGAATTTTTCTTCAACAGTATATGATTTATGGGAGTTTGATATGGACTGGATAGGACTTGGCGTGATTGTCGCCGCGATCTTTTTTGCAATTTCAATTTACAACCGCCTGGTTGCAGGCAGAAATCGGTTCAAGAACGCTTTCGCGCAAATTGATGTACAACTGACCCGGCGTCATGACCTGATACCAAACCTGGTGGAAACAGCCAAGGGATATATGAAGCATGAACGTGAAACCCTCGAGGCGGTCATTACTGCGCGCAACGTCGCGGTTGCAGGGCTCAAGACTGCCGCGAAGGATCCTTCGGATCCTGTAGCGATGAAACAACTGGCGCAGGCAGAGCAGGGGCTTTCCGGCGCGCTTGGCAGGTTGTTTGCACTGTCAGAGGCCTATCCTGATCTGAAAGCCAACCAGAACATGATGCAACTATCAGAGGAACTGACCACCACCGAAAACAAGGTTGCATTTGCACGCCAGGCATATAATGACTCAGTGATGCAATATAACAACCT
Organism: Oceanospirillales bacterium; assembly: GCA_003233115.1. Taxonomy (GTDB): domain Bacteria; phylum Pseudomonadota; class Gammaproteobacteria; order Xanthomonadales; family SZUA-36; genus SZUA-36. Next base: position 10,632 of record QIKV01000192.1, on the reverse strand, counting down.
GCGTGAATCGTTTCCAAATAACTTCCTGGCCGACCGGTTCAGTTTCCTGCGTGCAGAGTTGCTGGAAATTGAGGATGAGGCGCAACGCCAGGCACCCCAGGTTTCGTTTTAGAGCCTGTCAAAACCTGACAGGCATTGCCGCTGGCGGAAATACACTCGCCAACCGGCCTGGCATGTGAATAATTTGAGATGAATTTTTTTGAATCCCAGGATCAGGCACGACGTCAGAGTCGCTGGCTGATCCTTTTGTTTGTCCTCGCCGTTATCATCATTGTCGTGGTCATTGATTTTGCCATGCTGGTAGCATTTGGTGTGCTGAAACCTGAGCAGCAGCAAGCTCTATTCAGCTTGCAGACATTGAGAAACAATGCACCCGCGCTGTTGGGTGGTGCGCTGGTGACCACGGCAGTGATCCTGGTAGCCAGCCTGTTCAAGACCATGGTGTTGAGCGCGGGTGGCGGTAAAGTTGCCCAAGACCTTGGTGGCACCCTGGTCGAGGCCGATACCCGTGATCCGCTGCGCCGGCGCCTGTACAACGTGGTTGAAGAGATCGCGCTGGCATCCGGTGTCCCGGTGCCCCAGATTTATGTGCTCGATCAGGAGTCAGGTATCAACGCTTTCGCTGCAGGCTTCACACCTGCAGATGCAGTGGTTGCGGTTACCCGGGGAGCGTTGGAGAAGCTCAGCCGCAATGAATTACAGGGCGTTATCGCCCATGAATTCAGCCACATATTTAATGGTGATATGCGCTTAAACATCCGCCTGATGGGCGCCTTGTTTGGCATTCTGATATTATCCCTGATCGGTCGGCGCGTGTTACAGGGCTCTTACTACGTGGGGCGTTCCAGGAACAGCAAGGGCGGCGCGATCATTCTGGTGGCCGTGGCGGTTATGCTGGTGGGTTACATTGGCCTGTTTTTTGGCCGCTGGATAAAATCGGCGGTGTCCCGGCAACGTGAATACCTGGCGGACGCGTCAGCCGTGCAGTTTACACGCGACCCGGATGGCATTGCCGGCGCGTTGAAGAAAATCGCCGTCTACAGTGACGCCTCTTATCTGAATATCGAAAGCGAAGAAGTCAGCCACATGCTTTTTGGCAGCGGTGAACGGACGAAAATGTTTGCCACTCACCCGCCTTTAAATGAACGAATCTTACGGGTCGACCCGGCATTCACCACTGCGGATCTGACCAGCCTTGCAAAGAGGATACAACGCGCACAGGAAAGCCAGGCCAGCCAGGCCGCTAAAGAGACGCAGGCGGCGAAAAAACAGGGTAGCCCCATGTTCGATGCTGGCAATATTATTGACCAGATCGGCAGCCCGGACTTTTCCGGAATATTGGTGGCAGCGGCGCTGGCAGCGGCTATTCCCGAAGAAATCAATCGAGCGGCACATTCGGGGGAGTGGGCGACGGAAGTGCTTTTCTATTGCCTGATGGATAAAGATGCCCAAGTCCGTGAGCAGCAGCTACTGTCAGTCGCCCAGCACATGGGCAGCGACAGTGAATCGCGGGTTCGTGGTTTGCTGGATGCAGCGCCTGAGCTGGCGCGGGAGCAACGCCTGCCCCTGCTGGGAATTGCTTTTCCAGGGCTCAAGCGCCGGCCTCCGGACTACATCAGCAAAGTGCTCAGCACCATCCGGGACCTGAGCGGGGCGGATGGGCATATCGACGTGTTCGAGTACATGCTGGCAAAGATTATTACCCAACTTATATGGGAGTCCAATAACCCCCACAAGGTCAGGATGTCGGGGAAAAAACCCCTGCAACAGGTGCTGGAAAGTGCTAAAGACGTGATCGCAGTGCTGGCACAACTTGGCAATGAAAGTACATCAGGAATTCAGGGTGCTTACCATGCTGGCGTTGAGGTACTGGCTACGGGTGATCCAGTTTCAGTGCCGCATATTGAAGATTGGCGCCAAGTGCTGGACGAGGCACTGCCGGTCCTTGACCAACTCAAACCGGTTGAGAAGGAGAGACTGGTGAGGGCATTGATTGCCACGGTGATGGCAGATAACCGGGTTGTAGTTGTGGAAACAGAAGTGCTGCGCGTCGTCTGTGCTTTGATTCATGTGCCTTTGCCAATGATTACCGGTGGTGAGAGCACGGAAGATCGGTGATAAATTTTCCACAGATTACACAGATTAGTATTTCTGTAATATAGAATCCGCGCACTTTTCTGCGATCATGATAACCGGTGCATTGGTGTTCCCTGATACCAGGGTCGGCATGATCGACGCATCGACGACCCGTAGCCGGTCAATACCATGAACCTTGAGGTCTGAATCCACCACCGCCATGGGGTCATTACCCATTTTGCAGGTGCCCACGGGGTGATAAACCGTTTCGGCTTTGCGGCGGATGAAATCAACCACCTCATCGTGCGTCTGGACGAACTCCTCCGGGAAAATAAATCCATTGCGGAACGAGTCAAACGCTGTTTGATTAAAGATCTCCTTCGACAGCCGCGCACATTCCAACATCATGTCAAGATCATGTTCGGTTTGCAGGTAATTGGGCTGAATCGCGGGCGGTTTGGACGGGTCTGCAGAGCGCAGGCGGATTTCACCACGGCTCTGCGGCCGGAGTTGGCAGGCGTGTATGGTCATGCCCCGGCCCGGCAGCAGGTTGCGGCCGTGGTCATCCAGCATGGCCGGCAGGAAGTGGAACTGAATGTCCGGCCTGGAATCTGCTGCCAGTGCACTGCTGACAAAGCCACCGGCTTCGGCCAGGTTGGAGGTTGCCGGGCCTTTTTTTCCAAGCAGGTATTTAAGCCCCGCCAGTGTGTGGTTGAGCTTGTCATAGGTGTCCTGGCTGGAACTTGATATCAGTGTGCAAATATCCAGGTGGTCCTGCAGGTTTTGGCCTACGCCCGGCAGTTCATGTTTGACCGGAACTTTGTTTTCTTGCAAGTGATCCGCCAACCCGACCCCGGATAACATCAATAGCTGAGGTGAATTGATGGTGCCGCCACAGAGTATGACTTCCCCGGCAAGAAACCGGCGGCTGTCGCCCTTGAGGGAGACCTCAACACCCACCGCCATACCCTCTTCAATGAGTATTCTTTCTGTCAGCGCGTGCGTTAGTATGTTCAGGTTGGGTCGCTGCAGAGCGGGCTTCAGATAGGCGTCCGCGGAACTGCAACGCCGGCCGTTACGTTGGGTTACCTGGTAAATTCCAAAGCCGCTCTGCTGCGGACCATTGAAATCATCATTTGCTGGATAGCCCATTTGCACCCCGGCCTGCACGAATACCCTGCTCAATGGGCTGGTGTACCTGAGATCCTGTACAGACAGTGGCCCACCGGTTGCATGCAGAGCGGATGCACCGCGTTGCTGGTCTTGTGCTTTTAGAAACCAGGGCAAGACACTTTCAAAGTTCCAGCCTGGATTACCCAGCGCTTGCCAGTGATCATAGTCCTCAGGCTGCCCACGGTGGTAGATCATCGCATTGATAGAACTGGAGCCGCCCAGTATTTTACCGCGCGGCCAGTATAATCTGCGCTGTTTGAGTTGTGCCTGCGGCTCAGTTGCGTAGGACCAGTTGATCTTGTGGTTATTGCGTAATTGCCACAAGCCTGCGGGCATGTGGATAAACGGGTTGTTGTCGGGCCCACCCGCCTCCAGCAACAGCACGCGGCTGGCAGGGCTTTGACTCAGGCGATTGGCCATTACACACCCGGCTGAGCCGGCGCCGACGACAATATAATCATATTCCATTAACGAAAACCCTGTTTCCCTGGTGAGATGAGCCATCATACCCAATGGCTGGAAATTCAGAAACAAAAGCCGGGGGGAAATGACCTGCGGATTGATCCAAATCAGTTTCGGCTGGTCACTTGCCGTGCCAGTCACGGGTCCAAATCGGGTATAGTTGCCTTCACTTTGAACTGGAACACGTAACTTGACTTTGACGCGACTTTCTTTGGGTAATCCGGTGGCCGTCATCGTCGCCGGTATATTGGTGGTGATTTTTGGCACCCTCAGCCTGATGCGCCTGCCGATCCAGATGACACCGGAGATTGAACGTCCCGAAATTTCCGTCACGACGCCCTGGCGGGCATCTGCGCCCAACGAGGTCGAATCGGAAATCATTGAGCCACAGGAAAACGTGCTGCGCAGCGTGCCGGGCTTGTTGAGAATGTCATCAACCGCCAATTTTGGCAGCGGGTCCGTGCAGATGGAGTTTGCCATTGGTACCGACATGAACCGTGCCCTGATTGAGGTCATGAATCGCCTGAACCAGGTGCCGAGGTATCCGGTGGATGCCAATGAGCCGGTCATCAGTGTTGGTGGCAACCAGTTTGGAAAGGTGATCGCGTGGTTTGCTATCTCCAGGAAGGCCGGCAACGAAACGCCCATAGAATCTTACCAGGACTTTATCGAAGACACGATCGTCACCCGGTTGGAGCGGGTGCCGGGTGTATCCCGGATCGGGGCTTTTGGTGGCCGCGGGCATGAAGTAAGGATCACGTTCGACCCGTACAAAGCAGCAAGTATCGGCCTTGACCTGACCTCAATTTCAACCGAACTGGGTGCCAACGCGAATATCTCAGCCGGTACCACCGAGGTTGGCAGACGGCAGTACACCATACGGTTTAGCGGCAAGTATGCGGTCGAATCACTGGGCGAACTGGTACTTGCATGGCGCGGCGGCAAGCCTATTCGCCTCAATGACATTGCACGCATCCAGATGACACTGGTAGATCCTTCATCGATACTGCATATGAATGGCGGCCCGTCGATTGCCATCAACGCCACCCCTGAATCCGGGGTCAACGTGCTTGAGGTGATGGCGAACCTGAAGGCGGCCGTCGCTGATCTGGCTGCCAATGAGCTTGACCGTGCCGGCCTGACCATCAGTCAGGCTTACGATGAATCTTTGTATGTCAAAGGGTCCATCAAAATGGTGCGTAACAACCTGTTGCTGGGCATGGCCCTTGCAATTGTGGTGTTGTGGTGGTTCCTGCGCAAGTTCCGTGCCACACTCATCGTAGCGCTGGCCATTCCCTTGTGCCTGTTTGCCGCTTTTATTGTGTTAGCTATTGCCGGCCGGACCCTGAATATCATTTCACTGGCAGGGCTCGCGTTTGCAACCGGCATGGTGCTCGATGCAGCTATCGTGGTATTGGAAAATATCTTCAGACAGCGTGAGGACGGACGCCGGGGTGACGAGGCCTCCGAACGCGGTACCGCACAGGTGTGGGGCGCCTTGCTCGCATCCACGGCCACCACCGTCGCAATTTTTATGCCGGTTGTTTTTCTACAGGATGAAGCAGGCCAGTTGTTCAGTGATCTGGCCATTACGATCTCAGCAGCGGTAACGGCGTCGTTGCTTGTAGCAGTGACGGTGCTGCCATCAGCGGCATCCAACTGGATCAAGGGTAGTGCCATCGAGGATCTGCATCGCCATTGGTGGCGTTGGATTACTGACCATATCATGCGCTGGACAGACACCCCCCGGCGCCGCTGGGCATGGATTGCCGGTTTGACAGTCATCCCGCTGGTATTGGCCGTGCTCCTCAAGCCGCCGGCTGATTACCTGCCTGAAGGCAAGCAGAATTTTATCTTTGGGTTCATGGTGACCCCGCCGGGTCTGGGTATTGAAACAGCCAAGAAAGAAATCATGGAGGTCATTGACCAGCGCCTTGCACCCTATATCAATGGCAAGAATCCGATACAACTGGACAACTATTTTGTTGGCTCATCGCGAGGCTTTGGCACATTTATCGGCGGGCGGGCGTCTGACCCTGCTGATGTTGACGAGTTGATCAGGATATTTAATTCAGAAATCCTGGCAGGATTTCCGGATACGATCGCGTTTGCAAACCGGAGCGCGCTTTTTGGCGGCCACCGGGGTGGTCGGCGAATCAATGTAGATTTACATGCAGATTCTTTCGAATCGTTGATCACGGCCGGCCAGGCTGGTTTCGCCGCCATCACGCGGGCAATGCCGGGAGCCAGTGTGCGTCCGTTACCCGGCCTGGAACTAGCAGAGCCGGAATTGCGCCTGATCCCGGATGACCGGCGTATTGCAGAAGTCGGCTGGAACCGTGCGCGTATGGCCACCATCATCCGGGCCATGGGGAATGGTGCTTTTATGGGCGAGTACTTCGATGGTACACGGCGCTACAACATCGTCATGCGTGCCGAGAAATGGCATACACCGGAGGAACTGGCGGCCTTGCCGGTGGCGACCGCCAATGGGGGAATTCAAACCATTGGGGAGTTGGCAAAAGTGACACGCACTGCCGGCCCGTCACAAATCCTCAGGGTCGACCGCAAACGTACGCTGACCCTGCAGGTTACACCGCCGTCGGGCATGCCGCTTGAAGAGGCCATCGAGGTAATAAACGACCAGGTTGTGCCGGTCATCCTCGATTTACTGCCACAAAATGCATCTATCCGGTTGCGTGGTACCGCCGAGGCACTGGACCAGGCACTGAAAAGTATGGCCGGTAGCTTTTCCCTGGCGATTGTGATCCTGTACCTGTTGATATCTGCCCTGTTCCGGTCATTCAAGGATTCATTGCTGGTCATTCTGACCATTCCCATGGCCACGGTGGGCGGAATCATCGCCCTGCGCCTGATGGATGTGGCATTATCCGCAACCGGTGGCCAGAAAATGGATCTGTTGACGATGATTGGCTTTATTATTCTGCTGGGGCTGGTCGTCAATAACGCCATCCTGCTGGTTTACCGTGCACGCGATGGCGAGCGTGAAGGTCTGTCGCGGCGGGATGCGGTTGAGAGTGCAGTCAGGCTGCGCCTGAGGCCGATCCTGATGAGTACGATGACCAGTATTTTTGGCATGTTGCCGTTGATGCTGATGCCGGGTTCCGGGACCGAGCTTTATCGGGGCATGGCCACGGTTATTGTGGGTGGAATGCTGGTCAGCACCTTGTTTACACTGGTGCTGTTACCCAGCTTGCTGCGTGCTAACGAGAACACCTATGTTGCAGGGCAGGCGGCGTCTGAAACTACTTGAGGATGGATGAGTACAGATACATGCGAACGAAAAAACTGATAATGCTGCTCGGCGTGCTCGTGGGCAGCACAGGAATCCAGATTGTGGCAGCGGCGCAGCCCGGGATGCCACCTCCAAACGTGCATGTTGCGCTGGCATCGGTGCAGATGTTGGCGCCATTAATGGTGGTACCGGGGACTGTTGTCAGCCGCAATGATGCAAAGCTGGCTGCAGAAGTAACCGGCAGGCTGCTTGAGGTAGCAGATGTGGGTACCGTAGTCGCAAAGGGTGACGTGGTTGCACGGATCGAAGGCACGGTGATAAAACTCAGAAGGGCTGAGCAACAGGCCGAAGTAGAACGTGCCAAGGCCAGGTTACGCTTCCTTGAAAGTGAAGAACGCAGATATGTACAATTGGCTGACTCCAACCTTGCCGCGGCCACAAAACTTGAGCAAACCCGCTCGGATCGTGACGTGTCCCGCAGTGACTTGCAGATCGCAAGATCACGCCTGGCGCAAATAGAAGACCAGTTGGCCCGCACCAGGATACGCGCACCTTTCGACGGAACTGTTGTGGAGCGCTTGATGACGCCCGGTGAGCGGGTCGATGTCGGTAGAACTGTGGTCCGAATGGTGGACCCACAACGCCTTGAGGTGATCGCCCGGGCGCCGCTGGAGTATTACGCTTATGTGCGGCCGGGCCAACAATTGGAGCTGAGAACTGGTCCGGTGGTTGCCAGCGGCACGGTCAGGACCGTGGTGGCTGTAGGTTCAGAAAACACACATCTGTTTGAGGTGCGGCTGGATATTGAAAGCAATCGATTTCCTGTCGGCCAGACACTGCGGGTTTCCATCCCCATTTCGGAAGCCAGGGAAACGCTGGTAGTGCCACGTGATGCACTGGTGCTGAGACCGGAAGGCGTTACGGTTTTTGTGGTGGATACAGACCAGACGGCCAGGCAGGTGTCGGTCACAACCGGTATCGGAGCCGGCGAACAGATAGAGGTCCTGGGTGATCTGAAAGATGGTGACAAGGTGATCATCCGCGGCAATGAAAGGTTGCGTCCGGGCCAACGGGTATCCATTATGAGCAGCTGAACGGCTTTGAACCTGATCGATATCCGCCAGGGTGAGTGGCCGCGATTCGCGCTGGCTTTCAGTTATTTCTTTTTTCTGCTCGCCGGCTATTTTATGCTGCGGCCCATTCGCGGCACGGTGGCGGCAAACCACTCTGAACACCTGCATTGGCTGTATACCGCGACCTTCATTTCGATGCTGCTGATCGTGCCGGTATTCGGCTGGCTGGTAGCAAAATTCAGACGCGGCCGCTTTGTCCCCGGGATTTACCTGTTTTTCATTTCCAACCTGGTATTTTTCGCCTTCGTATTCAAGGGTGATGCAACCGGCGACTGGATTCAGTACAGTTTTTATGTCTGGCTCAGCGTGTTCAACCTGTTTGTGGTGTCAATTTTCTGGAGCTTTATGGCGGATATTTTCCGCCCCGGTCAGGCGCAGCGCCTGTTTGGCAGCATTATGGCCGGTGGTAGCCTGGGAGCGATTTCCGGGCCCTTGTTGACTGCAAACTGGGTGGCGGATATCGGCTCTGGCGGTATCATGGCGCTCGCGATCACCTTCCTGCTAGTGGCGACAGCCTTTGCCATCATCCTTGGTCGCTTTGAACGCCGGCAACGCCACGACAAACCAGCCAAAATAATCGGCGGCAGCATTTGGGAAGGTGCAGTACATGTGTTCAAGTCAAAGTACCTGTTGCTGATCAGCCTGGTGATGTTGTCGCACAACCTGACGGCAACTTTCTTGTATAACGGCCTGGCGGTGCTGGTTGATCAAAACATTATCGGGTTTGTTGAGCGTACCCGTTTCTTCAGCTATGTTGACCTTGTCGTGCAGGTACTGGCCTTCCTGTTCCAGTTTTTGATCACCTCCCGGCTGGTCATATATCTTGGCATGCCTCGGACCGCAATACTGCCGCCGATTATATTGGCAGCAGGTTTTGCACTACTGGGCAGTTCGCTGGGTCTGGTGCTGTTCGCCTCCGTTCAGGTGGCGCAACGGGCGCTGAATTACGGCCTGCTGGGGCCGGTCAAAGAGATGCTGTTTACCGTGGTTGAGCGTGAAACCAAGTATAAGAGCAAGAACTTCATTGATACGGTGGTTTATCGGGGCAGTGATGTCACCGCCAGTTGGTTATTTAAGGGCATGATGACCGCCGGGCTTTCAATCAGCCAGATTGCGTGGGTTTATATTCCGATCCTGGGAATCTGGAGCATAGGCGCCTGGCACCTGGGCAAAGCTTATACGCGCCTGAAGGGCCGGTTGGAGTCAACAACCGGGTAACCAGTTCGCGGGGTCAAATCAGAAATGATCCAGCGGTGAACGTGCACCCAGCGCTCCATGGTTTACAACATGTGTGTAGATCATTGTGGTCGAAACGTCCTTGTGCCCCAGCAAATCCTGTATGGTGCGAATGTCCATTCCTGATTCTAAAAGGTGGGTGGCAAAACTATGCCGTAAGGTATGGCAACTGGCGCGTTTGTTGATATCTGCTAGGCGCACCGCCCGTTTCATGGCTTTTTGCATACTGGAGTCCAATACATGATGGCGACAGTTTTGCTCCGGTCTGCGTGGATCGAAAGCAAGGCGGTTTGAGGGAAACAGGTACTGCCACCCAAACTCATACGCCGCACGGGGATACTTGCGAGTTAACGCCGGTGGCATGGAGGCTCCTGAATAGCCCATTGCAAGGTCGCGTCGATGCAACAATCTAACCCGATGAATTTGATTCTGGATATCCACCAGAAGACTCTCTGGTAAAACAGTGACCCGGTCTTTACCGCCCTTGCCTGCGTGAACTGTAATGCTCTGGCGATCCAGGTCCAGTGCCATCACCCGTAAACGTAAGCATTCCATTAGTCGCAGGCCACTACCATAAAGCAGTTTACCGATTAGCTGGTATTGACCCTTCAAAGCCACCAGAACAGTTGTTACTTCATGGCGGGACAGAACAACCGGGATACGGCTTTGACGCTTTGCCCGAACGACATCATCCAGCCAGGCCAGTTCCGTATTCAATACCTTCCGGTAAAGAAACAAGATCGCCTGCAGTGCCTGATTCTGGGTCGAAGGTGCAACTTTACGGTCCACTGCCAACCAGGTTAAAAACTGTTCAACTTCCAGCTTACCCATCTCTGCAGGATGTCTTTTCTCGTGGAAAAGAATAAAGCGCCTGATCCATTGCACATAGGACTTCTCAGTTTTCATCGCGTAGTGATGAACACGAAGTGTATTTCTGACTTCTTCAAGCAGTTTTGACATAGCCGGCCTTTAGAATAAAGATTCAGCTTATGGAAATTGCCTACAATCGGAATACAGCAACTTGCGTGAATCCTTGTAGGAGAACCACGCGCCATAGCAGTAATAAAGCTACTGATAGAGATTTATTGTCAAAACTAAAAACAGATATTTCGTTGCAAAACAGTGGGTTTCTATACAGAATGAGATCAAGATGTGGACGTATCCTGAAAACAAGCCTGATACGCCTTAATTTCCACCTAATTGAAAGTTGAACTAAACCGCTACGCGGTAGCCTCCCGGAACTAGCATCCTTGCGGTCATCGATCACACTTAGTTAAGACCAACCCTGGTCTTGGC
>QIKV01000149.1 GCA_003233115.1 Oceanospirillales bacterium | reverse complement strand
TTTAGGGTGACTCCCGGGCTCCGACGCATACGGGCATGCTTCGGGCGGAAGGCACTAAGCTAGGTTTTTAAGCTGCTAGTGCGTAGTTGTCGTCATTGGCAACTAAAAGTTTGCAGTCAGTTTTACGAGTTAATTGCAGCTCGGCATGCACCTAGAGTTTCACGACCCACGTCGAAGCCAGGTCGCCCCCGGGTATATCTATCGGATGCTATTCTACCATTCTACCGCTTTGGTTCCACTAATTGAGCATATTGATAAAGACCGCCAGCAATACCAATGGTGCAACGAACCGGACCAGGATCAGCCAGGCGTTGTACCAGATGGTGGGGTGGTCGCCGTATAGCTCGGCACTGCTGAATTTCTTCTTCATTATCCAACCAACGAAAATTGCGATGACGATGCCCCCGAAGGGCAGCAATACATTGGTCACGGTGAAGTCATACAGGTCAAAAAACGTTTTGCCGGAAAACAGTGGAATGCTGTCCAGTGGATAGAAATTTGCCCACCGGTTAAATGACAATACGGCCAGGATACCCAGCCCCCAACTGATGGTTCCGGAGAGCAGTGCTGCCGGTATACGCTGGAGGCGTGTACGGTCGGTGAGCCATGAGACCGGGGCTTCCATCATGGATATGGACGAGGTCAGGGCGGCAAAAAACAGCAGCAGAAAAAACAGACCGCCAAAAATTAAACCGCCGGGCATCTGGCCGAAGGTGAACGGCATGGTGATAAACACCAGACCAGGGCCGGCGCTCGGTTCCAGTCCAAAGGCGAAAATAATTGGGAAAATTGCCAGCCCGGCCAATAAAGCCACAGCGGTATCGGCAGCAACGACGATCAAAGCTGAACGTGGAATTGATATGCTTTTATGAATGTACTGCCCATAGGCCATCAGGTTAGTGGCGCCCACACTGACAGAAAAAAATGCCTGACCGAAGGCCGCCATGACGATCCTGGCGTTGACCTGGCTGAAATCGGGGGTAAACAGGAATTTCAGTGCAGCGCTGAAATCACCGACGAACATGGCGTAAACCACCATCACAACGAGCATGACCAGTAAGGCAGGCATCATGACGTTGACGACTTTCTCCACCCCCGCATGGATGCCCCTGGCCGAGACAAAAACCGTCAGACCGAGAAAGGCGGTGAACCACGCGAACAACGTGAGCGGGTTACCGTTCAGTGCATCGAATACATTTTCGGCAGCCTGGGTAGTGATACCCTGCATACCGCCTGACCCGATTTTAACCACATAGGCCATCGTCCAGCCGCCGACAATGGCGTAAAAAGACAGTGTCAGTATGGCCCCGATGCCACCCAGGATGACCCCGACCAGCCCCCAGTGACGGGAATGGCCCGACTCCATGGCCACCTCTGCCATGGCTCTTGGAGGCGGTGCTGCGGCACGGCGTCCCACCATAAATTCAGCGACCAGAATGGGTAGTGCCAGCAGTAGAACTGCACCGATATAGATAAATACGAAGGCACCGCCACCACTGACGCCGGCGGTATAGGGAAAGCGCCAGACATTCGCCAATCCGATGGCGGCACCCATAGCTGCCATCAGGAATGTGAACCGTGAAGACCACTGTACGGGCTTGGAATTTCTCATGCTTTTTGTTTCCGGTTCCTGGTTCCGTACAGGATCAAGTACATCTGAGGCCGGAGAGCTACTTCAATGGGCTGTAGGTCGGGACGTACCCCCCACTTCGCGTATGAGTTCCGGCAGAATGGCGAGGTTGCGAAGGATAAAATCTGCACCGAGGTCTTCTACAGGTGTAGCTATATAGCCCCATGGTACCACGCCAACGGTGACGCCAGCGGCGCGTGCTGCCTGCACATCCGCAGCCGAATCGCCGATCATCAGGCTGGCCTGGGGCGGCGCAGCCAGTTCCTGCAGGCAGGTGAGTAAGGGCAGTGGGTCCGGCTTGCGGGCGCGGGTTGTGTCGCCGCCGACGACGCTGCTGAAAAAACCGGATAAGCCGAGATCTGCAAGGATTTGCCGTGAGATGGCTGCCGGTTTATTGGTGCATACGCCCATGGGGATATTCATTCCGCGGATCTGTTCCAGCACCTCGACAACCAGCGGGTAAGGCCGGGTGCGGTCGGTTGCACAGGCCAGGTATTCCTGCACGAACAGGGCAACGAGTTCTGCAAGTTGCGCGGCATCCAGACGTACGCCGATGGCGTTGAATCCATTCTCAACCAGTCTCGGGACCCCGTGGCCGATCATCGTGCGTACCGCGGCGAGCGAATGGCCGGCAAAGCCACGCAGGTCCAGTACCGCATTCAGCGCGGTGGCCAGGTCCGGTGCAGAATCTATCAGGGTGCCGTCAAGATCCCATACGATCGCTTCAGGCTGCAACATTCAGTTGCTTGCGCCAGTCCGGGTAGATGGCATCGGCGTCATTGCTAAAGCTCTCAAAAGCACGCGCAAATTCGTGATGGTCCCTGGCATACTCGACCGGATCAGCACCGGCGCGCCAGCATGCTTCTGCCTGGCGCAATGATTTTGCCCCTGCGGCCGGGCCGTCAATATGTCCGTAGCTGCCGCCACCGGCGGTCAGGATCAGGTTGGAATGTCCCAGGTTTTCGAAAAAGCCAGGGATTCGCAACGCGTTCATGCCACCCGATACGATCGGTGTGGTGGGTTGCATCCCCTGCCATTCCTGGTGGAAGTACGGGCCGTCTGCGCTGTCCTGCTCGATCATGTAGGCAATGCCACGGTCATCGGCTTCGCCTTCCATTTTCCCGTAGCCCATGGTACCGACGTGGATGCCGGAGGCCCCCTGCAGGCGCGCCATCTTGGCCAGTACAAAGGCGGTGTAGCCGCGTTTGGCCGACGGTGAGGTAATGGCGCCATGGCCGGCCCGGTGATAGTGCAGGTATTGGTGCGGGAATTCCCGCCGCGCGGTGGTGATGGCGGCCGGGCCGGCCACATAGCCATCCACCAGGAAAGCAACGTGGTCGGCATTTTCGGCAAAGGTCTCGAGGATAAACTCTCCACGGGCGATCATTTCACGGTAGTCATCGGCGGTGATATTGGCCGAAAACAGCTTGGCCTCACCGGTATCATCCTGGGCACGACGCATGGCGTCTGCCACCGCTGTGATGGTTTCTTTCAATGGTGCAAAAACCTGGTTGCCCTGCGGTTCATCATTCTTGATGAAGTCGCCACCCAGCCAGAAGTCATAAGCGGCCCTGGCGAAGGGTTGCGGACGCAGGCCCAGTTTGGGCTTGATGATGGTGCCGACGATAAAGCCGCCGTCCTTCACCGGCCGGCCGAGTACCCGCCACAGGTCGGAAATATTGGTTGCCGGGCCGTCAAACAATCTCAGGTAGGCAGGCGGCAGCCAGAAATCATGCATCTTGGCGTGCTCGACATCACCCATGCCCTGGTTATTGCCGATAGCAAGCGTCAGGAAAGACGCGAGCATGGCGCGGCCATCGATGATATTGCGGTCGAATAAATCGACCGGGTAGGCGATCTTCATCAGTTCCCTGGCTTCGTCTACCTCGTAGACCAGCGCATCCACGCCCTTGGTAAAATCGTCGGTTGTAGAAACCGTGACGTTGGTGCCGGTTGAGGATTCGGCTGCAAAATGGGCTGCGGTTTCCAGGTAGCCGCCGTAGCCGGCTTTTGGCTTCATGCGGTAAGCCACCAGTACGTGCTGCCCGGCATCCATTAGGGCCTGCTCTTGCAGGTCAAGGTCGGCATAGCGGTTGGATTGGTCCATTGTGTTCTCCAAATAAAACGAGATAGTTAATTCAAATCAGTGTGCCCGTTCAGCGGGTGCGGCGCCTGCGTTCCATCAGGCGCAATATCATCGGTGTCAGGATCAGTTGCATGGCAATATCCAGTTTGCCACCCGGGATCACGATTGTATTGGCACGCGACATAAAGCTGTCGTGGATCATTGAGACCAGATACGGGAAGTCAATGCCACGGGGGTTCTTGAAGCGGATAACGACCATGGATTCGTTCGCCGTCGGTATGTAGCGGGCAATAAAGGCGTTCGAGGTGTCCACGGTCGGGATACGTTGGAAATTGATGTCGGTTTGCGAGAATTGCGGACAGATATAGCTGATGTAGTCCGGCATCCGGCGCAGGATGGTGTCGCGGATCGCCGCGGTTGAATAGCCGCGGTCAGATTTATCGCGCTGAATTTTCTGGATCCATTCAAGATTGATCACCGGCACCACGCCAATCTTGAGGTCACAGTGCTGGGCGAGGTTCACTTCCTCTGTCACCACGGCGCCGTGCAGGCCCTCGTAAAACAACAGTTCGGTGTCTGCGGGGATTTCCCGCCAGTTGGTGAAAGTTCCCGGCGGCGTATTGTGAACTTCGGCTTCGATTTCGTCGTGCACATAGTTGCGGATACGGCCGCCGCCGTCTTCACCGAATTGTTGAAATACGCTCTCCAGGTCCTCCAGGCGGTTCGCTTCCGGCCCGAAATGGCTGAAGTGGTTGTTGCCTTTTTCACCTTCCTCCTGCATGACACTTTTCATATCGACGCGGTCGTAGCGGTGAAACGCATCGCCCTCAATCGAGGTGGCCCGGATGCCTTCGCGTTCAAAGATGCGATCAAAGGTTTGTTTGACCGAGGTGGTACCGGCACCGGATGAGCCGGTCACGGAAATGATGGGGTGTTTGACAGACATACGCTTCTCCTCGCCTCAGTTGCGCAGCAGGCTGCGGTTGCCGAACAGTTGGGGCCGCTCGTGGTAGGGGTTCAGGTCAGCGTAGTATTGCCCGACCAGTTCGACTTCGTGCAACGACCCGAAGATCATCGGTACCCGCTCGTGGATGCTTTGCGGCTGAATTTCCATGATGCGTTGTGTACCGGTGGAAGCCGCGCCGCCAGCCTGCTCAACCAGGAACGCGATTGGGTTACACTCGTACACCAGGCGCAGACGGCCTGCGGCATAACCCTTGCGTATGTCGCCGGGGTAAAGGAAGATGCCGCCGCGCGCAAGGATGCGGTGGCATTCCGCCACCAGTGAGGCAATCCAGCGCATGTTGTAGTTACTGCCGTGTGGCCCCTCCTCGCCTTTCAGGCAATCATCGACGTAGGCCTTGATATGGCCATCCCATTGGCGGGAATTGGAAGTATTAATGGCGAACTCGTTGGTGTCCTTGTAGATCGACACGGCTGGCGTGGTCAGACGGAAGTCACCCGTATGCGGATCAAGCGTGAATACCTGTGTGCCTTCTCCGAGGGTCAGAACCATGGCGGTCAACGGGCCGTAGATGACGTATCCTGCGGCAATTTGCGCGCTGCCCGCAAGTAGCAGGCTGGCGTCGTCAGGTTCTTTCCCGCCCGTGGGCAAAATTGAGAAAATGGTTCCAACCGAAACATTGGTGTCGATATTGGAGGAACCGTCGAGCGGATCGGTGGCGACGTACAGTGGTGCGCCTTGCTTTAACGGTAAGGGCTCAGCCAGTTCCTCGGATACCAGGCAGGCTACCGGTGCGGCCTGGATGGCCTCGATAATCAGGTCATTGGCGATCAGGTCCAGTGCTTTCTGGGTATCACCATCGCTATTGCTGCCTTGCTCTGCACCCAGTTCACCGGCCAGCGGCCCCCGTGCAACCAGTGCTGAGATCTCGATACAGGCCTCGGCAATGGCTGTCACCGTCTGGGCAATGGCCAGCTTGTCTTCGCAATCAATCGCCCATTCAGTGAGGTAATGCTTCAGTGTGGGATATTCGCTCATCGGTTTTTCCTGTGCCGGCCCGGATACTTGTTCTACAGTATAGAAAGGCTGAATAGCCACCGGAATATGCATAAGGGGGGTGGGGAAGAACCCATTTGGGTGGGGATTAAACCACCCATAAGATTGATTCACACTGTTAAGCGGTCATCAGGCCTTTAAATAGAGTGCAATGGCCTGGCCGCGGTTGCTGACACCGAGTTTCTCAAACAGGTTCCTGATGTGGTACTTCACCGTGTTGGCCGAAACACCTTTCTCGGCAGCAATCTCCTTGTTGGTACGGCCTGCTGCCAGTGAGGAGAGGATTTCCAGTTCCCGTTTCGTTAGTGTAGCCAGCGGATTGGCATTGATGCGGCTGACATCGAGGTAAGGAAACACCATCCTGCCTCTGGCCACTTCTGCGATGGTATCGAGCAGGTAGTCGGGCTCTTCGTTCTTGGATATAAATGCTGCACCACCGTGGGCCAGCACGTGCGCCGGTACGGTCTCGCTTTCGATGCCGGAGTAAACAATTATCCTTGGGGCGCCAGGGCGGGGTTGTAAATGGTCAAGAATAAAGCGTGCATCACCCGGTGCGATGACCCAGCCGGTAATGGCAACTGCCATTTCTACCGTGCCGGCTTTTCGCAGGAAATCTTCCGCATTTTTGCAAGTGCAAGCGACCTCGAAGCGACCGTCCTCGCTGAGCAGTGTGCGCAGCGCGGTGCGCATGAGCGGGCTTTTGTCGGCGATGCCTACCTTGATAACCTGGTGCGGTTGCGGGTCTTGTTTAACGGCCATGCAGGTAGTTTACTCTAAGTTATTCTTTACAGTAGTTGTCTATTTTATTGATCTCGACAGCGGCGGCCTGCCAGCTTCTGTGACCGCCGTCAGTAAAATAATAGTAAACCGTACCATTGGGCAACAGCGCCACGATGAGGCCGCCGTAGCCGGACATGAAGGGTATCCAGGTGGTTTTTTTGCACGGTAGGAAAGGCGCAACATCAAAGCCCCAAAAGCCCATCGCGTAGCCTTCGTCGCTGGAATAGCCCCACCGTAACAGGTCGTCGGTTTGCCTGAACATGGCACGTTCAAAATCCTCTGGCCGGAACAGACGCGAGTGGTTTTGGCCGGAATTCAGAAACCTGCCCAAACGGGCAATATCATCTGACAGAAAAAACAGGCCATAGGCCGTGAACGGTTGTGCGGCCGCATCGTAGGTACGCTGCGATACGCGGCTGAGTTGGCTCAGGCCCAGTGGGTTGAATAACCTGGCTACGATCAGGTCACGAAATATGTCTGCCTGCGGGCCTGCTTTGCTGCGCACAAATTCTGTCATGGCCGTGCCGAGCAGGTAGTGATCCGTGGTGTGATAGACCAACCGTTCACCCGGTGCCTGTTTTGCGGGCCAGAGCTTGCAGCTTAAGCGGAGTTTCTGTTGGTGGCTGAGGGCGGTGAAAAAGGGCGTCATTGCGGCGGAACTTTCATCCTGGGAGAATTTACTGCTGCGGTAATTGCCGCTTGCCATATTGACCAGGTTTTTCGGCGTCACGTTGTCCCAGCGGCCATCCCGCAACCGGCATGCGGGAATCAGGCGGGTAATGGGGATGTTTTCGAATTCCGGCCACAGCTTGACCATCATCATGTAGGCCAGGCCGCCAAATATACTTTTTGCCAGTGAATAGGAGGGCAGGGCGACCTCGTCGCAATACGGGTAGGGGCCAAAGCGTGTCGGGCACGCGCTGCGGTAGTGGACCTTGTCCGTAACCAGTCCATAGACGGTGATGTCATCGGCAGCCAATGGTTTGAGCTTGCCGGGGTCGAAGCCGGGGAACCGGTTGGCCAGATTTTCAATCGGTTGAACCGGCAGGCGGTTGGCAAGTTCTCTGCGATAGGTTTCGATGACCTTGTCGGCCTGCGCAAATTTGCCCGGCTGATACTGTGCCTGTCCGGTACCCCAAAGATTGATGTGCAGATAAGCGCAGGTTTCACTGCCGACCTGGTAGGCGATATTTGAGATCGAGCCATCACGCTTGTAAAGAAATGTCAGCAGGCCGTTGTGCAGGCAGTTTTGATTGGCTTCTTTGAGTGCAAACGGCAGTGCGGCGCGGTTCCAGTCACCGTCTGGCGCCTCGTACCAGGTACTGCCTGTGCCGGCGATGAACTCCCAGTACGGGTGCCGGGTACGCTGGGTGCTGCGTATGACCGAGATCAACGCCTGGCCGTCCTGTACCAGCGTAAGTTTGAATTCGGGTAAATATTTAAGCCGCAGGTTTTTAGTTTTGGTGACGTCGAATTTGTCCGTCAGCACCTTCATACGAGCCCTGGACTTGAACGGCTGGAAGCGCAGCACACCTTCAAATTGATCGTGCGCAGGCTCTTTCCCGGCTGCAAATTCACCGCTGGCGACGGGTGCAGCCAGGCGCTTCTTGCCGATCAGGAATGCTTTTGTCAGTTCCCGGTTTGCTGCTATTTCCGCTTGGCTGACTTGTGCCGATAGCGGGCCTGTAGCAAGCATCAAAATGACCAGTGCAAGGCACGCGGATTTTAAGGTGCCTTTTTTGATGCGCATGATTAATCCTGATCCTGTAGCCGCGCAGGCATCCAAACTGTGACTGCGCTAAATAACATCACCACGGTGGCAACCATGATGATCAATTCATAGTTGTCCCTGCCCAATAACCAGGCCGTAACGGCTGGCCCCGACGCCAGGCCCATTTTGGAAGCGAAGCCGCCCAGTGCGGCCATTTGCCCGCTGGCATCAAAGCGCGAAGCCAGTCCCAGCAGATAGGAAATGGTAAAACCCCAGGTAATGCCGATCAGGAAGTTGGAAGCAATCCATATCGATGGAGTATCGCTGTACAGTAACGCCCAGATGCCAATGGCCGTCAGTACGATACCGGTAATCACTGATTTCAGATAACCAAAACGGCTGCCAATGGCAATCACCAGTCCGGCGCCGAGCAACCCCAGCCAGTTGGCGATGCCCAGCGACGTGGAGATGAAATCCGTTGGCAGAGTGTAGTGCTTGCCTAGGCCGATAATAAAAGCAAAAAGCCCCATATTGGCACCCTGGAACAGGAAGATGGTCAGCAGGGTCAGGCCCAGTGGCAGCCATAGTATGCTGTTACCTGCGACCTTTTCCTGCTTGTGCTTCACCGTTGTGACGGCGTAGTCGGGCAGAAACGGCAGCATCAGGAATGTCACGGCACTGAAAGCCACCAGCGAATAAAAAAGAATTTGTGTGCCGTACTCAGGAACCAGCCCCGGAATGAACATGATGCCCAGTCCGCCGAAACCGAATTGCACGAATAACAATACGCCAAAGGTACGGTCAGGCTCAAAGGTACGGGCAATCAACGAAAAACCGGTGCCAACCAGCATACCGCCAATCAACCCGTGTATAAACCTGACCATGACCATCACGGTCGGGTCGGATATTTTTATTGACAGCAGGTCAATGGCGATCAGTCCGCTGAGGAAGAAAACGGATGCCAGTCGCCAGTTCAACCGCTTGATCATAAATACGATAAACAATGCACCTGCTGCGGCACCATACATATTGGCTGAGGCGACGTTGCCGGCCTGTTGGTTGCTGAAGCCCAGCGCTTCAATCAGGCCGCTGACGATAGTCGGCATGATATTGACGTAGAAAAGTCCGGCCGAGGCAAGAAAAGCAATAAAGATTCTTGCCTTCATGCTATTTGGAGGTACTTTCTTTAACCTATTTAAAAGCATAGCTATCTTACTCACATACACGTATTAGTTTATGTGGTGCAGGAACCGTTTTAATGTTCCTGGGTTGCCCCCTGGTCCAGGGGCAACTGGCCGTACACCAACTGGCCACCCAGAAATGTCAGTACCACTCTGGTTTCAGATATTCTGACGGGCTCTACGGCGAATAAATTTTTATCCAGGACCACGATATCCGCCAGCTTTCCCACTTCCAGGGAGCCGGTAGTGCCGTCCTGGCGGGCAGCATAAGCCCCGTTGATGGTATAACTGGCAATGGCGTCCCCGATGGTTACCTCCTCGCCCGGCAGCATGGGTTTCGCCGTGCGTTTATCCTCCAGCGGCAGGGCCGGACGGATACGTGTCACGGCGGCTTCAATCAGGTCCATCGGATTCGGCGATGTGACAAACCAGTCACTGCCGTAGGCAACCATAACGCCGGCTGCCAGGAAACTGCGATTGATCTCCATCCAGCGCTTGCGCTTTTCACCCAGTTTCACGTTGATCAGATCCGAAATATAGGCCCGGCTGGTCGACCACATGGGCTGTACATTGGCAATGACGCCGAGTTCCCTGAGGCGCGGAATGTCCGCAGGATCCACCAGTTCAAGATGGGCGACCTGGTGACGGGAATCACGCTTGCCGTTGCTTTGCTGCGCGAATGCAAACGCATCAAGTGACTCGCGCAGGGCGCCGTCACCATCCGCATGTATGTGCACCTGAAAGCCTTCTTTATCCAGTGCAGCCACAATCCTGTTGAGTCGTGCCGGTTCAAACATGCTCAGGCCACGCTCGCCGGGGCGGTCGGAGTAGTCCGCCAATAAGCGCGCGGTGTGCGTGTGCATGACGCCGTCCTGCCAGATTTTGACGCTGTCGGCCCTGAAGTTGGCAAACTTTGTAGCTGAGCGGATCTGTTTCATCTGCTCCAGTTGTTGCATGCCGCCATTGGGCTGCCAGTAAAGCGCGGCAACCACCCTCAGGGTCAGCCGGTTTTCAGCCGCCGCTCTCTGATAGGCGGGTATTGTCCCGGTGGCGCCTTCGTTGTTCACATCCACCCAGGCATCCGTCACGCTGGTGATGCCCAGGCCATTGAGGTATGACTGGACGTCCATCAGTGCCTCAAAACGGTCCTGATCCGTGTACGCGGGCTTGGCTTTTAAAATCAACTTGATGGCAGGGCCCTCGAGAAACAGCCCTATCGGCTCCCGGCTGCCCGCGTAGCGTTCGATGATCCCCGCAGCAGGGTCTGCGGTGCTGGCATCAATACCGGACAATTCCATGGCCCTGGAGTTTGCCCATACGCTGTGGCCATCATAGGAACTCAGGGTTATCGGGCGGTCGGAGACGATGGCATCCAGTAATTTTTTATCAGGTCGGTTGTCATCATCAAAGTACGCGTGCGACCAGCCCGCACCCATAAGCCAGTCAGAATCCGGGTCATCCTTCACGCATTGGCGAATTTTCTCCAGATAGGCCGCGCGCCCCGGCAAGCCGGTCAGGTTGCACATCTGGGTTTTCAGCATGGCGCTAACGGGGTGGATATGGGAATCCTGAAAACCGGGGAGCACCATCCTGCCAGCCAACTCAATGACGCTTGTGCCGGGGCCAATATAGGCATCAACTTCGCTGTCGCTGCCGACAAAGATAATTTTGTCGCCACGGATTGCCAGCGCCTCAGCCCAGCTTCGGGCGGCATTCACCGTGTAAATTGCACCGCCTCGCAATACCCGGTCAGCCTTTTCGGCAGTGAAGGCCAGGCCGGGGTACAACGCCAGGGAAAACATCAGGCCGACCGGTATCGCCGGCCAGCGCAACCACGTATCCCAGGTGCGGGTCACAGGGCGATCCCGGCTTCTTCCAGCTTTCTCCGCAGCGGTCGCAGCTCTGTTTGATACGCCTGCCACTTACCCACTGAAGTGGTATAGACCTTTTGCCTGACCTGCGTGGCGCTGGCGGTGGTTGATGCAGACGTGTTGCGGTGGAAGTCCAGGCACCGGGGCTCCCAATTCAGGCCGCAGTAGGCCAGCAAACGCCGGGTTTCAGCTTCGGTGTCCCGGACCAGGTCTTCGTATTGAATGGTATGTATCACACCCGGGATAACGCGCTGCCAGTGCGCCATCAAGCGGTCGTAAGCCACGTAATAGTCGGCCAGGTCCGGTAGCGTGTAGGAAAATGGATAGGCGTCGCGAAACAATTGTTTGTACATCGAATAGCAACTGTCCATCGGGTGACGCCTGAGGCTGATGATGCGGGCCCCGGGCAGGGCCTTGTGGATAAGCCCTGCATACAGATAATTGAAGGGCAACTTATCAATAAAGTGTTCACTGCCACCGGTCAGAGGTCGTGTGCCGTTTATGTAATTTTCTCCCAGTCGCCGGTAGTCGATTTGAGCGGAAGTTGAAATGAATTGTTGTCGATCGCCCTGCTTGCCTGCTGTGTTCTGCCCCGTTTTCTGTCGTGTCAGTTTTGTCAGTTCAATACCAAATACGCCCAGTTCCCCTGCGGCATAAACCGTGGAGTGTGAGGCGAGGATTCGCTCCACCAACGTGGTGCCGGAGCGGGGTAACCCAATGATGAATATAGGTTCTTCGTTAGTGTGCCCGCGGGCTTCATCGGCAAAAAATGGTTGTCTGAACACCTGCATAATCTGCTGAATAATGTCAGTATCTGTCCTGACTTGATAACGCATACCGGAGCGCCGCAGGTCTGCGCCACGTTTGAGCCATTTGAAGGATTCCGGAAATACCTCAAGATCCTCAAGTTCCTTTGCCAACGCGTAACAGAATGAGACGCGCGACGCTGGATTCAGTGACTGGTCCGCCAATGTTCGCTGCAGGGCGTCCACGTGATTGCTTTGCGTCGTTTGCTTTCTTAACGACGACCGCATCGCCGCAGCCTCATGGTCTTTGGCATTCAGGGAAAGTATTTTGTCGAGGGTGTTTTCTGCTGCCTCGACTTCACCCAGAAACCGCTGCGAAGTTGCTAAATTGAACAGAAATTCAATTTCGTCCGGCCGTGCAGATACCGCCTGACGGTAATGGCTCTGCGCCTCGGTGTGATGATCAATGCGTGCCAGCAGCATGCCAAGTTCGTTGTGTTGCTGGGGTGACAGCCCATGTTTGGCAGCGATAGATGAAATAAGTGGCAGCACATCCGTGGTTTTACCGGCATCAATCAGGCAGCGCGCATGCAAGAGCATCCAGTGGGTGTTTTTTGGCTCCAGGGAGGTTGCACGCTGGACCAGTTCCAGGGCCCGTTGGGGCGAGGAGACGCGCAGAAAAAACTCTGCTGCTGCTACCCAGCCTTCTGCAAAACCCGGGAATTGGGCAGTGACTTTCTCGCACAACATACCTGCATTCTGGAACTCCCGTTGTTCCATCAGGCGGTAGATCTGATCAATCAATTGGGTCTTATCGGTGCCTGGGTTCATAGTGTTCTGCATCATATATGGAAAAAGCCGGGTTCGGCCCGGCTTTTTCCATCAGGCTCGCCGATCTTTCTGTCCTTCAGAACCAGTATTTCGCGGATATACCAATGGTTCTGGGTTGGGAAATAAAGGTCTTTTGACCCTGCCCGTAGTAGTTGTCGAGTGGACGAGTGACAAAATACCCGTCTTTGAACTCAGCGGTCGTTCCCTGTTCATTGAAAGCATTTTTAATATACAGGCTTGCACTCCATTTCTGTGCAGCCAGGGTAGTAGAAAAGTTCCAGATGGAGAATGCTGCGAGGGTTGTATTCCAGTCAGGGGTGTCGAGGATTGAGTTTTCACTATCGCTCTGATAATAGAGTGAACCCCTGTTGATCCAGTTCAAGCCATTGTTCAAGGGATAGGTGTGCAACAGGGACAGGTTCAGTGAGTGGTCCGGTGTGCCGGGGAGCCGATTGCCTGCACTGGCTTCCAGTCTTTGGGAGGGGTTGTCCGGGTTACCCGTTGGAACAAATAAATCCTCTTTCAATTTTGCATTTACGTAGGCGTAGCCACCGCGCAGAATCAGATTCTCTGTTATGGCCCAGGACAATTCCATGTCCAGGCCCTTGGAGGTCGCCCGGGAACCGTTGACAACCGCGTAAAAAGCACCCGATGGGGTAGCGGTATTGAGTTGTGGATCCGACCAGTCGATATAGAATGCCGAAATGGTGTAACTGATGTTGTCCTTCGCGCCCTTAAAGCCGATTTCGTAGTTGATGACCGAATCACTGTTAAAATTGGAATAGGAAGGGTCGTTGCAATAGCGGACACAACCTTCATACCAGACCGGAGCAGCATTGCTGCCGCCACGTCTGTAGCCTTCAGAAATCGTCCCGTAGAGCATTTGATCGTCGTTGAGATGCCAGGCCAGATTGGTTTTGAAAAGCGCATCGCTATCCTTGTTGGTCGAGGTCGTTTTAGGCGCCTCTCCGAAATCAAAGATACTGCCAATCCAGATCGGCAACAGGGTCTGGGACGTCACCGTATTTTTGTTATCGAAATAGCGACCACCTACGGTGAGGTCAATAGCTTCGCTCAGCTTGAAGGTGACTTCGCCAAAAACAGCAGTGTCTTTGAAACTGGTCTTATAGGTCCAGACGAACGTGTCATTGCTGGGCCCATAAAAATCGTTTGCCCAGCCACTGGCATCCCGCCAGGGTTGAAAGCCCAACACGGTGGTCAACTGATTGGCATCACCTTTCTGATCCAGGTAATACAGGCCAACAACCCACTCTATGGAAGACTCATTGTTTGAAACCAGGCGCAGTTCCTGCACGAAGGCTTTTTCGTTGGCTGTTCGGTAGGCCGGTATAGCTGGCCGGCGAAAACCGCCATAGCCATAGTAATAGAGCCACGAGTGTCCGGGCGCCCAGCTAATCTCCTGGGCGGCATAAAACCCGGTGTTATCACTGACACTTTCAAACCCCCGGTCGTAGTACGAGGTGCTGGAACTGAGGGTGGCAAAGCCCATTTCATAGTCGACTTCGAGGGCAACCAGTTTGGCGAAGTTTGACGCGGGTTCCAAAATGACTGACCCGTGCTCGTATTTCTTATATGGTTCGCCATAGCCATTCAGGGCTGTGGTCATTTGTCTGCGACCACCGAATTCGCCTTCCTGCCACTGGTAGCTTAGCAGTACATTAAGATCATCGCCGGGAGTCCAAGCCAGCGAGGCTCTTGCATAGTTGACTTCAACGGTGTCGGCGTCTTTCTTGTTGATATAGACCGGACCGCCATTGAGGATATCGCCACCTGCTGCAATTGGAATGCCGTTGGCATCGGTTTGATAGACATTGACATAGTCAATGATGCCGGCATTGTCGACCCGCCCGCCATTCACACGGAAGGCAAGGTCTTCGGTAAATGGAATGTTCAGCATCACATCTGCATTCCAGTTGTTGCCGTTCGAACCCGTGGTCTGACTGAAATCAGCATAAACGCTGCCATCAAAACCCGTGGCATCAGGCCGGTTCATGATGTAGCGGACCGTGCCACCGAGCGAGCCGGAGCCATACAAAGTTGCCTGTGGCCCCCTGAGCACTTCAACCCGTTGAATGTCGCGCAAAATAAAATTGGCATACATGGGTGTATCGCCGATATAAACAGATACCGTGGGCGCTGAAAGGTAGGTTCTGTCGGTGCTGCTGGGATCAATATTGATACCACGGATCATCACGGTTGAGTTGGTCTCCGCCGCGCGGGCGCCACCGTCAGCGACCGATACACCCGGTATTTCGCGCATCAATTCCGTTGCATCAAGAATTCCGGCCTGGACAATATAATCCCCTGAAACGGCGGAAATATTAAAAGGAATGTCCTGTAGTGATTGCGACCGGCGGGTCGCTGTAACAATGACCTCTTCGAGCATCAGGTCGTCGCCGTTGTCGTTGTCAGCGGCCTGGTCCTGGGCCAGTACCAGGCTGACCTGGGTAGAAGCGATGATGGCTGCTGTTATGGCTGCGGTAAGTGCATTTCTCTTGATCTGATGCTTGGGTCTCATGGATTTGCTCCGTATATATTGGTTTAGATCAGTCCCCGGGCAGCCTGCTTGCGGGCTGCGCCAATGGTAAAAATATCGGAAGTTCGCTCGCCGCCGTAGAGCCAGTTGAAAGTTGGCTGTGAGTCCAGAGGCCTTTGGGCTGATTGACCCACTGGTTGCGGGTGCCGGACTACTTTTGCCTGGCGGGTACTTCAAGCGCTCCCAACTCAGCAAATGCGCCCGCGCCCGCGCCTGGTTGATAAACGGGATAGGTGATATCAGCGTCGCGGAAGCTCTTCAGGGGTTGCCCGAGTCCGTGCAGGCCGCGCTCGCGGACTCGACGAACATGGTTGAAGTCGAATTCTACGGTAATGATGTCGCGCCCGGCTGAGGCCTGGTGGATGACGGTTCCATCGGGCCCGACCAGGATTGATTTACCATAACCGAGGCGCCCGGCGCTGTTAAGGCCGAAAAAATACAGTTGGTTGGTGGCGGCATTAGCGCGTGATATGGCCAGTTCAACATCCCGGTCAATGGTGTTGGTCAGGGTGGGCGCGATAATCGCCTCGGCACCCATCCAGGCCAGTTGGCGAATGATTTCGGGGAACCATATATCGTAGCAGATGATCAGGCCGATTTTACCGGCACCGGGAACGTCAAAGACCACGAAGTTATCGCTGCCTGCAACGTTTTTCTCATAGGGGTAAAAAGGATATTGTTTGCGATAACGGGCAATCACTTCACCCTCCGGATTGATGACCGGGGCGGTGTTGAACACCTTGGTGTCGCGGCGCTCGTAGATTGAGCCGGGCAGCAACCAGATCGCATTCTTTTTGGCTGCTTCCCTGAAGCAGTTTTCAACTTCGCCCGGAAGTTGCACCGCCATGCCGGTATGGGTTCCATAGGTGCAGAGCTCTGGAAGCACCACCATCTGGATCCAGGGAAAGCGCTTTTTGACCCGGTCGATTTCCTCTTCGACCACCGACAGGTTATCTTCTGCACCCAACTCCAATTGCAACCCGGCAACGGCAAGATAGCCCATATTCAACTCCTTATTTTATTGACTGTGCCCGTGTCTCCAGGCGATTGTTGGCAGACTAGCGGGGCGAGTGCAGCGCGTATAGAACCAGATTTGCGGGGGGGATGAGTCCAGTCAGCATTTTTTGCGATGTAAAATTCCCGCGTCCACCAGGCGGCCACCCGGTCTCCACCAGCGTATATGGTCACCGTCGAGCGTCACCTGCAGCTTGCTGATATCACCGTAGCCCCAGTGCTTCCACTGGCGACACCAGACATTACCTTCCAGCCACCATTTGCCGGTATCGCAGTCCTCATCTGCATGTCCCGAACGGCCAGTCATTTTGCCGTCCTCATGCAGTTCAATGGTGCAGGGGTCGCTGTAAAAAGTGCGTATCATGATGGTTGCACCCCGCATGGCTTCCAGCAATTGCCCGGCATTGAGCAGGGCCGGGTCGTTGCGGTCCATGTGCGGAATCTGGTCGGTGCACATTTCCCGGATCAGCCGGGTGAGTTGATTGATGCCTTCGCGGATATTCTGTTCGGGGATGCTGGTCACACCGAGGCGAAAATAGCTTCTCGGGTGCTGCCGGTCGCTGTAATAGTGGCTGTCCGGTTCCAGCAATATGCCCCGCTTGGCTGCTTCGGTCACCAGGTTTTTCACGTCGATTTCGGCCGGGCATTGTACCCACAATGCAGTTCCGCCCTGGGTGGGGAGTTCGACCTCTATGTCCCGCATATAGTGGTTCAACGCCTGCCGCAACGCTTCCCAGCGCTGACCCATGGTCTTGTGCAAGCGCGCCATAAAAGCATCGTAGTGGCCAAGCGACAGGAAGAACGCCGCCGTCGTTTGCGTGATCATGCTGGGGCGTCCGATGACGACCTGCCGCAGCCGGCGTGCCTGGCGGATCAATTCGGGCGCGGCGACAATGAAGCCGATGCGCAGGCCGGGCGCAAGTACTTTGGGCAGGGCGGAAAGGTAGACAACCCGGTTCTCCCGATCCATGCCGCGCAGGGCCGGGTGGGGCTGGCCGAGATAGTTGTTTTCATGCTCCAGGTCATCTTCGATGATCAACTGGTCGTGTGTCGTTGCCTGGCGCAGCAATGCCCTGCGGCGCTGGTTCGGCATGGTCACCGCGGTGGGGATCTGATGGCTGGGTGTCACATAGATCACCTGCGCGTCATTCAGGCGGCTGTTGACCACCATGCCATGTTCATCGACCGGGCAATGGATCGTTTGCGCGCCGGCCTGGTCAAGTAGCTGGCGCACCACCGGGTTACCGGGTTCTTCCATGGCAACGGTGGTGGTATGGTCAACCAGTAAGCGGGCCAGCAGGTAGTGGGCGTTTTGCCCGCCCAGGGTGATCAGGATCTCGTCTGCCCGGGCCGTGATGCCGCGCCTGGGCAGCATCTTGGTGCGGATCTCTTCCAGCAGGGCAGGGTAGTCTGCATGGCCCTCTTCACCTTCTCCCTCGTCGATGATGCGGGTTCCCAGCGCCAGCCTGCTGGCCTCGCGCCACTGGGTGGCTGGATAGAGAGACGAATCAAAATGGCCGTCAATGAACGGGTACGGATAGCGTTGCCAGTTGGCCGGCCAGTGAAACTGGGTTCCGGTTCGGGTTTTCAGCCGGATGCGCTTTGACCAGCGTGGGTCCAGAATGGCTTTGCCGGATGGTTTGCCATGGAAGCCGACCCGGCCAGCAAGAATATGCTCGTTGACAAAGATTCCGCTGCGCTGGCGGCTTTCCAGGAAACCCTCTTCAATCAATTGCTCGTAGGCGAGCACCACAGTATTGCGTGCGACACCGAGTTGTTCCGCCAGCTTGCGTGAAGAAGGAAGTTTTGAGCCGGCCGCATAGGTGCCGGCTAGAATAGCCTCAACCAGTTTTTGCCGGATCTGGCTCTGCAAATTGAGTTTGCTGTCGGGGTCGAGGTAAATCAGGGTGACGGTCATGTTAATTAATCTCAAAGTTCAGCCGCTGGTCCTAAAGTTCAGCCATGTTTGAGTATACGGGCTTTTTGCCGTTGCCAGTCGCGGTCTTTCTGGTCCGCACGCTTGTCGTGCGCCTTCTTACCTTTGGCAGTGCCAATTTCCACTTTGACCTTCCCCCTGGACCAGTACATGGCAGTGGGGATGACGGTAAAACCCTTGCGTTCAACCAGTCCGGTGATGCGGTCAATTTCGCGCCGGTGCAATAACAATTTACGCGTACGGGTCGGGTCGGGGCTGACATGGGTTGAAGCGGTCGGCAATGGGTCGATGCGGCAGCCAAACAGGAAGGCCTCATGGTCTTTCAACAGCACATAACTGTCTGCAAACTGTACCCGCGACTCGCGCAGGGACTTGACCTCCCAACCCTGCAGGGACAGCCCGGCCTCGATTCGCTCATCGATGTGGTACTCAAAACGTGCCCGTTTGTTGAGTGCAATGGTGCGGGTGCCTTTGGCAATCTTTTTCTTCAAATCTGTTTTCCTTCGCTGTGACCGGTACGCATCGGCAGGCGCTGAGCTATTTTACTGTGTGCGGTGCTTATCGTGTAAAATTTTCCCCATGAAAATTGAGCGTTCGGCACTGGTGATCCACAGTGCGGCGAAAATGTACCGACTGGTTCTGGATGTGCCGGCCTACCCACAATTTCTCAGTTGGTGTACCGCCACGCTGGTGCAGGCGCAAACCGCCGAGTCGCAAAAGGCTTCATTGACGGTGTCTGTTGCCGGTGTCATTCAAAGTTTCACGACCATCAATACCCTGTATGCAGATGAGCGTATCGAATTGAACCTGCTGGAAGGCCCGTTCAGAAACCTGCAAGGGGCATGGAATTTCGTCCAACTGGGTGGGGATGGCTGTAAAGTCAGCCTGGAGCTGGATTTTGAAATGCGGAGCGGGCCGGTCGCAAAGGTGTTTGGCAAAGGTTTCGGCAAGATAGTAAACCGCCTGGTCAGTGATTTTTGCAAGCGCGCTGATGAAGTCTATAAAGATGGCGGTTGCTGACGACCGGCAGATGATGCGTATCGAGGTGGTGTTGGCCATGCCTGAAAAACAGGCAATAGTTGTTTTGGAACTTGCTGCCGGTGCGACCATCGCTGATGCAATCAGCCAGTCAGGTATTATCGCAATGTTCGGAGGCTTTGAACTGGACCCGGCCAAAGTCGGTCTGTTCGGCCAATTGGCTCCAATGGAGCAGACACTGCGTGATGGTGACCGCGTTGAGATCTACCGGTCGCTGGTCGCAGACCCTAAAGAAATCCGGCGGCAAAGGGCGCTGGACCAGAACCGGTAGGGCCATCTGCCGGTAGTGACAGCCGCCTCTATTTTCCTTCTGCTGACATGTGAACCGGCACCGTGATGCCCGCTATCTTCAGGTCTTTTTCTATACCTTGCAGCTTGCTCAGCGCTTCGTTGAAGGTATGATAAAGCCCGGAGCGTACCTGGTGGCGCGTACCCAGGCCCGGTACGACCTGCTCCACCATCTTCGCGTCATAACCTTTTGATCTGACCTTGTCCATAAATTCCTGTGCTTCGGCCAGTGTGTTGAAAGCGCCCAACTGTAACGTCCAGTTAATAACACCATCATCGGTGACCAATTGTGTATTGCGCGCCTTGATGGTGTTATTCATATCGATGACTGCCGCAATGGTTTCATCCAGCGCCTTGATGTCACCGCCGGCTGAATTGCCGATCCCATTGGTCGCAACCAACAGGTCATTTTCAAAGGTCAGCGTTACCAGGCGACGCACCGGATCGTTGCCGCGACGGCTCAACAGGGAGATGTAATCCCAACGGTCCTGGTGGAATGGATCATGAATGGATGGTGTGCCAAGCAGATAGGCCACCTGTTTTTTGCTCATGCCAAGCGTAACCTGATCCAGGTCGTCCTGTTCGAGGGCATTTCCCTGTTGGACATTTTGCTTGTAGATGAGCTTGCAGCCCGAACTCAATGTAAGAGCCATCACAAGGGCAATAAGCAGGAACCTGGCCATTTGTTTCCTTTAACGATTACTGATAGTAGGGATCGAGGCGGTGAATGATACAATAGTCAGCAGTCCTTAAAAACAGGACGGCAGAAATAATTTGGTATGAGGATAAAACTGTGCATGGCGGAGACCTTCGAAAAGTTGGCTTAAAAGTCACCCAACCACGTAAAAGGATATTTGAACTGCTGGAAGACGCGGGTAACAAGCACCTGACGGCAGATGATATTTATCGTGAACTAATGCAGTCCAGTGAAGATACGGGTTTGGCAACTGTCTACCGTGTGCTGCACCAGTTTGAAGCGGCCGGACTGGTCGTAAAACACAATTTTGAAAGCGGTCAGGCCTACTATGAACTGGATTCCGGTGACCACCATGACCACATGGTTTGCCTCGAAACCGGCAAAGTCACTGAATTCGTCAATCAGGAAATCGAAAAGATACAGTCAAGGATCGCCGCACAACACGGCTACGAAATTGTAGACCACAGCCTCGTCATCTACGTCCGCCCCAAATAGGAAGGATCAGCAGCACCCAGCAATTCAATGGCATGCGCCCGGCTCTGTTCTGAAATGCGCCCGCTTAGCATGCGGGCAATTTCATCGACACGGTTTTCTTTGTCCAGCAGGCTGGTACCCACTACCGTCGCAAGCTGGCCGGATTCTTTGCGCACCTGCAGTTGATGTGTTGCACACACCGCCACCTGTGCCAGGTGGGTTACACACAAAGCCTGCCCCCGGGTCGCAAGTCGTTTTAGTAATTGCCCGACTGCATGGGCGGTCCCGCCACCGATTCCGGCGTCGACTTCGTCAAAAATCTGGGTTACTGACTCACCCGCATCGGCCGCTGCAACCTTGATCGCGAGGCTGATCCTGGACAGTTCCCCACCGGATGCAATTTTATGCAGCGGGCCAGGTGCTGAGCCGGGGTTCGCGCTGATATTGATGTGCACTTCATCGTCACCCCGCACGGAAGGTGTGCGCTCCGGAAGATGTGCTACAGCCAGTTCAAAGCTGCCGCCGGCCATGCCCAGTTCAGCCATCAACTCCATGACCTGACCGGACAGTTCATGTGCGTGCTGCTGGCGGCAGTCGTGCACGCGGGCCGCGGTATCGCGGTAGGTTGCCAGGGCATCTGACAGCGCCGCTGCCAGTTTGCTGCGGCGCTGCTGTGCATTTCCGGCCCGCTCAATCCGTGCTGCAAGCCTGTCCCTGGCCTCCTCGAGGCCGTCCATCTGCACCCGGTGTTTGCGCGCCAGGTCGTGCAACTGGCTGAGTTGATGGACGACATCGGCGAACCGGGCAGGGTCCAGATCCACGTGACCGCGTGCCGCACGCAGTGAATTGAGCGCTTCGGAGCAGTTGACGGCGGCTTCCTGCAGCATCTGACAGGCATCCGCGATATCGGTATCCAGTGGCATAAAATTTTGTAGTTGGCCCAGCGTATTGGCCAGTTCGGCATTGACACCGGCGGAGGCTGCCAGCGTCTCCGGATCCAGCAATTCAATGGCGGCAGTGAGCGCTTCCTGTAATGCCCCGCCCGCGGCCAGCCGGTCGTGTTCTTTTTGCAGCCTGGCTACGGCATCCGCGCCGAGGTCGTGTTGTTGCAGTTCATCGAGTTGGAAATTCAGAAATTCAAGGTCGGTAGCCGCAACCGGTGCATCCGCTTCCAGTGCGCTGATGGCATCGGTCAGCTGCTTCCAGTGTGCGTAGGCCGAGCGGACTGCTGTAATTTCCTGCCGGTAGTTGCCACTGCCGTCCAGCAACCTGAATTGCTCGCTTGATTTTGTCAGGCGCAAATGTTCGTTCTGACCGTGTATCTCAACCAGCAGGTTGCCGAGGCTTTGTATTTGCGTGACGCTGACCGGTGAGCCGTTAATGAAGGCACGGGAGCGGCCGTTGCTGTTTATCGTGCGCCGTAGCAGACAGTCTTGCTGTGCGGACAATTCAGATTCCTTCAGCCATTGCCGTGCTGGCGCATTATTGCTGATTGAGAATTCAGCCGCCAGTTCAGCGCGCTCGGCGCCGGGGCGTACCCAGCCACTATCGGAACGGTCACCCAGTAACAGGCCCAATGCATCCACCAGAATGGATTTCCCCGCCCCGGTTTCACCGGTAATTGCGGTAAACCCTGCATGAAAATCCAGTTCCAGTTCCGGCACGATGGCAAAGTTGCTGATATGCAGATGACTCAACATGGTGTAAGTATCGCTGCTTGAATCGCCGTTGCCAATCCCCATATCAGGGCGTGACAGCATGTGTGCACCAAAATGCTGCCCGCAATCCAGGAGTAAAGACAGTGACTGCCAAAAAAAGTGGTAATGAACGCCCTGCTGACAAGGCTGCAGACGAAGTGTCAGCGGGTTCGGTCGCGCAGGGCGATGCAGCAGCAGCGGGTGATGCAGAAGCGCCGGCTTCAGAAGACCCGATTGAAGCACTTGAAAATGCCTTGAGCCAGGCACAGCAGGAGGCTGCTGACGCCAAACAGGCCATGCTGCTGATGCAGGCAGATATGGAAAACCTGCGTAAACGCCTGGTGCGCGAACATGAAAAATCCCGTCGCCGGACGCTGGAGCGGTTTATGAGTGACCTGTTGCCGGTGCGCGACAGCCTTGAGCGCGGCCTTGAAGCAGCCACAGACCGGACAGCCACGGTCGAAGCACTGCGCGAAGGCAAGCAATTGATCATGAAAATGCTGACCAAGGTCATGGGCGACCATGGCTTGCAAACCATTGATCCGGTTGGCGAGGTATTTGACCCGGAAAAGCATGAAGCCATGACCATGCTGCCATCAGCAGAACATGCGGAGAACACGGTTATCGACGTACTCGAAAAAGGCTACCAGTTGCATGAACGACTAATCCGGCCGGCCAAAGTCGTGGTATCGCGCAAACCTTAGTGTAGTGCCAACCCTGTAACGCAGGATCAGCGAGCACACAAGCTGTTAGCTGCAAGGCAGCGCTTTGGCAGCATTGAAAAGGGGGGCCGTGACCCCATGTTTCAGAACATCAAATTATCAGTTTATTTTGGGAGAATTTAAATGGCTAAGATCATAGGAATCGATCTGGGTACCACCAATAGCTGCGTTGCGGTGATGGAAGGTGGTGAGCCCCGGGTTATTGAAAACGCGGAAGGTGACCGCACAACGCCATCGATTGTTGCATTCACCAAGGACAACGAGGTGCTGGTGGGCCAGTCGGCCAAGCGCCAGGCGGTCACCAATCCAGGTAATACCCTGTTTGCGATCAAACGCCTGATCGGACGCAAGTTCAGTGAAGACGTGGTGCAAACAGATATGGACCTCGTGCCTTATTCCATCGTCAAGGCCGACAACGGCGATGCGTGGGTCGAGGCTGGTGGCAAGAAAATGGCGCCGCCGGAAATCTCTGCCCGCGTGCTGATGAAAATGAAGAAAACCGCCGAAGACTACCTCGGAGAAGAAGTGGCTGAAGCCGTGATTACCGTGCCGGCCTACTTCAACAACCACCAGCGCCAGGCCACCGAGGACGCAGGCAAAATTGCCGGTCTGAAAGTGCGCCGTGTCATTTCCGAGCCAACGGCTGCTGCGCTGGCATTTGGCGTCGACAAGAAAGGTGGCGAACGTAAAGTCGCAGTTTATGACCTCGGCGGTGGCACATTTGACGTGTCCATCATTGAAATCGCTGATGTCGACGGCGAACACCAGATCGAAGTACTGTCTACTTCAGGCGATACCTTCCTCGGTGGTGAAGATTTTGACAAGCGCGTCATTGATTACCTGGTGTCTGAGTTCAAGAAGGACCAGGGCGTTGACCTGCGGAATGATCCGTTGGCCCTGCAGCGCCTGAAAGAAGGTGCAGAGCGTGCCAAGATCGAATTGTCCACCTCCGAGCAGACCGAGATCAACCTGCCGTACATCACCGCCGATGCGAGCGGGCCGAAGCATCTGAATATCAAGTTGACGCGCGCCAAGCTGGAGTCACTGG
>QIKV01000109.1 GCA_003233115.1 Oceanospirillales bacterium | reverse complement strand
GTTCAGGGACAGTTCTCCAAGAAATTCACAGTCTGCAAAGATGGTATCAGGTACCTGCTTGTCTGCCGCTAATATGCCCAGTGCAATAGGCAGGTCGAAGCCACCACCTTCCTTGGGTAGCTCGGCCGGGGCCAGTGAAACCGTGATTCGGCTTGGCGGCCATTTAAACCTGGAGTTAAGCAATGCTGCCCTGACGCGGTCCTTGGCTTCCCTGACGGCGGTTTCAGGAAGTCCGACCAGGTGCATCAGTGGCAGGCCACCGGTCAGGTGAACTTCTACCGTGATCAGGGGCGATTCAACCCCGACGCAACCGCGACTGTGTACCAGCGATAGTCCCATAAGCTCTCCAGGCCGGGTTGGCAGTCTGTTGCAACCGGCACCCACTACAATGGCTATGAGTTTGCGTTTACTAAACCTGAAAGGCATTGGCAGAATCCTGCAATGCTTGTAGGCAATTGACTTCTAAATCCATTTGCCTGGTCGGTTCCAGGGCTTGATCTGGAGATAAAATTAGCCGTTCCATGGTGACAGCCAACCATGCGCTTCAGCTCGTGGGGATGCGGCCCTTGCGGCGCAGAAACGGGGGCTATACAGTCTAATTCCCAGCTACCCGGTAACCATTACGATGAAAATGATAATAGCGATCATAAAGCCGTTCAAACTCGATGATGTACGCGATGCACTCAGTGAAGTGGGCATCCAGGGAATGACGGTCACTGAGGTGCGTGGTTTTGGCCGGCAGAAAGGCCATACTGAACTTTACCGGGGTGCAGAGTACGTGGTTGATTTTCTGCCCAAGCTACGGCTGGAAGTTGCGGTGCCTGATGAGCGTGTTGAAGCTGTGGTTGAAGCCATTGCTGAGGCGGCTGCATCGGGACGTATTGGTGACGGCAAGATTTTTGTCCAGTCCCTGCAACAGGCCATCAGGATCAGAACAGGAGAAGAGGGCGATGATGCCTTGTAGGAAATCAGCGCCAGGTTCCATGCAGTGGGTGCAATATGCGGCTTAAGAGCATACGGGTTGGGGTAATAGGTTTGGGTGCGATGGGGATGTTCATGGCAAGGCATCTTGCAGCAGCCGGTTTGCTGCATTCGGTCTGGAACCGGACCGAAAGTAAAGCCAATGCCCTGGCACAAGAAACAGACGTGGCGGTGGCCGCAGACCCTGCGCAACTGGCGGCTGCCTGTCATGTCATCCTGACCTGTGTGTCGGCCGATCAGGATTTGCTGGATGTGATCGCGCAGTTACAGCCATCCGTCAAGCCCGGGACAACTGTTGTCGATACTTCGACTGTCAGCCCGGCAACTGCCCGGCAGGTTGCTTCCATCCTGTCAACTGCTGAAGCCGGGTTTGTGGACGCGCCGGTCTCTGGTGGCGTAGAGGGTGCGCGCAAAGGCACACTGTCTGTGATGGCCGGTGGTGATTCCGCCAATATTTCGCGGATTATGCCAGTGCTGGAAGCCATTTCAGCCTCTGTCACACACATGGGTCCGGTGGGTGCCGGCCAGGCGACCAAGGCAGTAAACCAGGTCATGGTCGCCGGTGTCGCAGAGGCGGTTTGCGAAGCATTGGCACTTGCAGAGCAACTAAAGCTGCCTGCGCAGCGTCTATTATCAGTAATAAGCACAGGTGCAGCGGGAAGTTGGTTTCTGGACCATCGCGGTCAAAGTATGTTGAACAACCAATTTGATGTTGGTTTTAAACTGTCCCTGTTGCTCAAGGATTTGTTGATTTGCCGGACATTGGCACAGAATTTGGATATATCTATGCCAATAGTGGAAGCCGCAATCACAGATTACCGTAAATTGGTGAAGTCAGGTGATGGAGACCATGATATTTCCAGCTTGATCCACCTCAAGCGCGGCACGGGAGGTACAGATTGATGGTAGTAGCGGGTTGACGGCAGTGGCGGGCAGAGCATGAACGCGGGACAATCTTTTATTTCAGCGGTTTTGACAGAGTTGAACCGGCGTAAAGTTTTACGCACGGTTGGTGCGTACGCCGTGGTTGTGTTCATCGTGCTGCAACTGATGGATACCGCCGTTGAGCCTTTGCGCCTGCCCGACTGGCTGCCGACCCTGGTTGTCATTGTTCTAATTCTGGGCTTTCCAATGGTATTCATCCTGGCATGGCAGTATGAGGTCACCCCGGGGGGTGTCAGGAAAACCCGTACTGCCGGCCTGTTAACTGGTTCGCAAAATACATTGCTGTTCAGCCTGATGATGCTGGGGACCGCTGCGCTGGGTTATGGCTTTTATGGTTATTACTCAAAAGTATTTTTTACGGATGGTTCAGGTTATGCAGCAAGCCCCTCAGCGCGACAGCGTGAGTTTATTGCACCGGAGAACTCGATCGCTGTATTGCCGTTCACGGACCTGTCCCGGGACAGTAGCCAGGGTTATTTTTCAGATGGAATTTCAGAGGAGATCCTGAACCTGCTTGCACAGGTTGAGGGTTTGCACGTTGCGGCCCGGACATCTTCTTTTGCGTTTCGCAAAGGTAATACAGACATCCGCGAGATTGGTCGTTTGCTGAATGTGCAGGCAGTGCTTGAAGGTAGCATCAGGAAAGCCGGTGATCGTATCCGCCTTACAGCGCAACTGATTAATGTTGCCGATGGCTATCACATCTGGTCGCAAACCTACGACCGGAAGCTGGATGATGTTTTTGCTATTCAGGAAGAGGTTGCCAGTGCCATCGCCACTGCACTGGTGGATTCATTTAGCGGCTTACAACAAAAACAGGCATCAAGAACCCAAAACCTGGCCGCGTTTGAAGCATACCGGACCGGGCGTTTGCACTGGTGGCGCCGGTCACCGGATGAATTGCAAAAAGCACTTACGTTATTTGGCACGGCGCTGCAGAATGATCCGGCGTTTGCACCAGCCTATGCGGCCATAGCCGACTCGTGGTTACTGTTATCGCTGTACGGCAACCTGACCAACACGAAGGCGACCGAACGTGCCATGCCGATGATTGAAAAGGCACTGGAGATTGATCCTGAATCTGCGGAAGCGTTCGCTGCACTTGGCCTCGCACGCTGGCAGATTGGACAAAAAGATGCTGCTGAATCCGCACTCAAACACGCCATCAGGCTCAATGAAGATTATATTCCCGCCTACTTATGGCTGGGCGGCTTACTGGGTGACCTTGGCCGGTTGCCGGAACAAAGCCAGCTACTGCAGCAGGCGATAGCGATAGACCCGCTGAATGAATTGCTGGCCATCAATTTTGCTGGCAACCTTTCCAGTCGGGGGGAATACCAGGCCGGCAAAGACCTTCTGCAAGGCCTGGTCGCGCTGAAGCCCGACTCCTCAACTTTGTTGAGGGTCATGTCGGGCCATGCCATGAAAAGTGGTGACCTGGTTGATGCCTGGCGATGGGCCAATCAGTCGTATGAATTGGAACCGGAAAGCCCTGCGGTCATCGAGACCCTGGCAAGTGCCTGGGAAAGCATAGGTGTTATTGACCAGGCAGAACGTCTGCTGCTTGAAGGGCTTGATATCGCCAGCAATAATTCTGGCCTGAGATCGAGCTATTTCTTCCTGTTGCTCAGGCAAGGACGCCTGGAAAAGGCTGAGCGTCTGTTGCAGGAGCAGTATGGTGATTCTGTCGACGGTTTACCAAACCAGTTGCAGCAATATTATTATTTTCAAAAAAGTATGGTACGCCTCGCGGCTGGTGACGCAGATGTGGCAAGGGAGCTGATCGAACATGCACTTGACGACGATTCCGGTCAGGTCTGGGATGGTGAGCAGATATTTTTTATCACCCTTTCATCGGCGCTGCAATACGGCGCCGGTAATGCAGTACTTGCAGAACAACGGTTGGTACACGCCGAGCGTGCGGTTCGCCGGGCCCGGATCAATGGTGTGAACGATGCTTCAATTTACTATACACAATCCAGTATTCATGCACTCAGGGGTGAGTCCCAGGCA
The DNA here is from genome assembly GCA_003233115.1 of Oceanospirillales bacterium. Classification (GTDB taxonomy): domain Bacteria; phylum Pseudomonadota; class Gammaproteobacteria; order Xanthomonadales; family SZUA-36; genus SZUA-36. The sequence goes on along the minus strand of QIKV01000109.1, from coordinate 21,109 downwards.
GCACTCGATGCCTTGCAGACAGCCTATGAACGTGGTTTCCGGAGCATCTGGATGCTCGAGATGGACGTACGCCTGGAGTCACTCCATCACGAGCCGCAATTTATTGCCATCAGGCAACAAATTGAAAGGGATCTTGAACAAGCACGGTCTGAAGTAGCATCAATGACTGTCGCAGCGTTGTAGGGCCTCGTCAAGCTCTCGCAAACGTCTGTCTTAAAGGGTTTAGGCATCTCCGTGATGAAATTTCAGGAACAGATTCGCGCCAATTCGGTGGCCCTGATCACGCTCTCGGTCGCTTTCATCGCGTTGCTTTACAGTACCTGGCGCAACGAAACCACTGAGTCACAGCGAAATATCCGCCAGGCATCCTTCCGGGTCCTTGAAAGCCTGGGTGAACTGCAGGAAGTCGCGGATTACCGTTACTATTATTTTCCCTTCGGGACTGGTCATAGCGGTGAAGGTGAGCTGCGCTTGCGCGGTTATGGCAGTGTCACGATGGTGCGCGACCTGATGAACCTGATGCCACCACCGGCACCCACTGCCAGCGACAACCTGTTTCGCTTATGGAATGAGAATGTCAATGCATTGGCGGAGTTGAACGGCGAAGGGCAGCATACCCAAAAGGCCAGTACAGCCGAGAAAGAATTGGCTTCTGCCATTAAACAGGCGCGCGAGGCTGTCATCGAAGTATTAACCGGGTTGGAATAGCAGGCGAGACCGGTTCCCTGATGAAATGTTTGGGTTATACGCCGGCGAATCGTGAGGCATCACCTATCCAGCGTCGAATTAACTTATCGACCTGCGCCGGGTGTCGTTGCAATAATAAATCAGCGGCCGGTGGGACAGCCTTCAATAAAGCGGCATCACGCGCCAGATCCGCAACGCGGAATTGCAGCATGCCCGTTTGCCGTGTGCCCAGCACGTCGCCCGGGCCGCGCAACTCAAGGTCTTTTTCGGCGATACGAAAACCGTCTGCAGTTTCCCGCATGATTGCCATGCGCTGCCTGGCCAGGTCACCCAAAGGTGGGTTGTAGAGCAAAACACAACTGGATTGATTGCTACCACGCCCAACGCGACCGCGTAGTTGGTGCAGTTGGGCCAGCCCAAGACGCTCCGCGTTTTCGATAATCATCAGTGAGGCATTCGGCACGTCTACACCGACTTCAATGACGGTAGTGGCTACCAACAGCTGAATTTTCTCCGCTTCGAATTCACCCATGACCTGCTGTTTCTCGGCTGGCTTCATGCGTCCATGGATCAAGCCGATTTTGATGCCATCAAGATCATGACGCAGGGTTTCAACCACTTCTTCAGCCGCCTGGGCATCAATGGCATCAGATTCTTCGATCAGGGTACACACCCAGTAGGCCTGTTGACTGCCACGACAGGCAGTGGCTACGCGTCGTATGACCTCGGGCCGGCGTGCATTGGATATCACCACGGTTTTCACTGGCTGCCTGCCCGGCGGAAGTTCGTCAATGACTGAAATGTCCATGCCTGCATAAGCTGTCATCGCCAGTGTACGGGGGATTGGTGTGGCGGTCATGATCAACTGGTGTGCCTGCTGGCTACCCGTGCCGCCTTTCTCCAGTAAATTCATACGCTGGTGTACACCAAAACGATGCTGCTCATCCACGATTATGAGTCCGAGCTTGCTGAATTTGACGCCTTCCTGCATCAGGGCATGCGTGCCGATAACCAGTTCAGCACCCGCACCAATTCTGTCCAGTGCAAGTGCACGTTGCTTGCCGGTGACCTTCCCGCTTAACCAAACTGGCTGTATCCCCAGGGGCTTCAGCCACTTGCTGAACACCCGTAAATGCTGCTCAGCCAGCAGTTCGGTTGGTGCGGTGATTGCTGTCTGGTAGCCATTGCCGGTTGCGCGCAACGCTGCCAATGCAGCAACCACGGTTTTCCCTGAACCCACGTCGCCATGGACCAGCCTCAGCATAGGCTTGTTGGAGGCAAGGTCAACACGGATCTCTTGCACTACCCTTTGTTGGGCCCCGGTCAGATCAAATGGCAAGCACTGCAGGAAGCTACTTTCTAGCGCACAACCGGCCGGCATTGCTGTGGCTTGACGGTCGCGCTGCTGCCGGTGCAGCTTCTGCATGCTGAGGTTGTGCGCCAGCAATTCTTCCATCGCCAGGCGCTTTTGTGCGGGGTGGTCACGTCGCGTAAGGGCAGCCACGTCGGCATTGGGCGGCGGGCGATGGATATAATCCAGCGCTTTGGCCAGTGATGAGAGCTTGAACTGGCCAAGCAAAGCCGGGGGCAGGAGTTCTTCCAACTCCAGTTTGTCATGGCGCAGTAAAGCCAGTGCCTGGTCCGTCAATTTGATCCAGGTGTTCTGGCCCAGGCCTGCGCTGGTGGGATAGACCGGCGTCAACCGGTCTGCGACCGGTTCAACATCGTATCCACTAAGCCGCGTATAACTCGGGTGAACCATCTCCAGTCCCTGGAAACCGGTACGCACCTCACCGAAGCAGCGCAGCAGTGTACCCCTGGATAATTGCTGTTTCTGGTAGGCCCGGAAGTGGAAAAACCGTAAGGTGATGCGACCGGTACCGTCAGACAGAACAACCACCAGCATAGCGCGGCGTGCACGCACAATGGCGGAGTGTTCAACCCGCCCTTCGATAAGTACCCGTTGCCCGGGTTCGCACGCCCCTATCGGGTGTATGTGGGTACGGTCTTCATAACGTATAGGCAGGTGAAACAGCAGGTCCTTCACCTGGTTGATACCCAGTGCCTTGATTTTGTCAGCCAGTCTGGGGCCAACGCCGTGCAGATCCGTCAGATCCATGGGCTGGACTCTCAACCTGCGAGAATCGCGTCCATTTCAACTTCAGCGCCCTTCGGCAGTGCTGCAACGCCCACCGCTGCCCGCGCAGGATAGGGTGCTTCAAAATATTGCTCCATGATGGCATTGACGTGTGGAAAATTACCCATGTCGATCAAATAGACTGTCAGCTTGAGAATGTCATTGAGTGAACCCCCTGCAGCCTTGCAGACGGCAGACAGGTTCTCAAAAACCTGGGTGATCTGGGCCTCAATGCCGCCGGCGACCATCTCCATGCTGACAGGGTCGAGGGGAATCTGGCCAGAAACAAAGACCAGGTTGTTGTGGTTGACGGCTTGGGAATAGGGACCGATGGCACGGGGCGCGTGATCGGTATGAATTATCTTTTTACTCATTTCGCTTGCTCCTGCCAGGATGACTTTATGGTTTCTCTACCGCTGTTCCAGGCCCTTAATCAGGCAAGGATCCGGCTGACGCGGACCACATTGCGATTACGCCTCAACCGCCGCATAACACGTGCCATATGGTCGCGGTCTTTGACACTGATGGTAAATAACAGTGCAGCTATTTCAAGGTTGGCTTCAGGCTGTTCAATTTTTTCGATATTGCTGCCGGCTTCACCAATGCTGCCTGATATGTTCGCCAGCACTCCAGGTATATTTTTTGCCAGGATTCGCAGTGCCACTTCAAACATGCCGCGCCGGATGGGTGCCCAGGTTACCTTGAGGCAGTGATCCGGGTGTTTTCGGAATTCCCGCACGTTGCGGCAGTTGGTGCGGTGTACCACCACACCCTTGCCTGCTGAGAGATAACCCATGATAGTGTCGCCCGGCACCGGATGACAGCAGGCGGCAAATGTGACTGCGCTACCCTCAGAACCCGCTATGGTCAACGCTTCTGCATCTTCCCCCGTTTGCTGGTCGCGGACTTCCGGTGCCAGTTTTGCCGCCACGACACTGGCCAGCAAGTTGCCGAGGGCAAGATCTTTCAGCAGATCTTCCTGACGCTCAAAATTATTGTTCTTCAGGTATTGGTTCATGTGCTTTTGTGGTACGGCATCAACGTCCGAGCCGCGGGCATTCAGTGCAGTTTCCAGCAGGCGCAGACCGAGCGCTACGGTATCAGCTTGTTCGAGGCTCTTGATATAATGGCGTATGGCTGTTCTGGCTCTCGCTGTCGTCACAAAATCGAGCCATTCAGGGATCGGGTGGGTGGCATCATCGGTAATAACTTTAACCGTCTGGCCGTTGGCAAGCCGGGTTGATAGTGGCACTTCAAGCTTATCGACCAGGATACTGCGGGTGTGATCGCCAACGGCGGTGTGGATGGCGTAGGCAAAATCCAGTGCGGTTGCACTACGGCGCAGATCAATAATCTTACCCTTGGGGGTGAATACAAAAATCTGGTCGGGGAACAGGTCTGATTTTGCACTATCCAGAAATTCCATTGAATCATTGCTGTGCCGTTGTACTTCAACCAGTTGCATCAACCACTCCCGCGCACGCACCTGCGCCGAGCCGGAAGTGGTCTCGCCACTTTTGTACTGCCAGTGGGCCGCTGCGCCTTTCTCAGCCAGGATATCCATTTCCCGGGTGCGGATCTGGATTTCTACGGGCAGGTTGAATGGGCTGCTTAATATGGTATGCAGGGACTGGTAGCCATTCGCCTTGGGCAGGGCGATATGATCCTTGAAACGGCCAGGTTTGGGCCGGTACAAACCGTGCACTGCACCTAGCGCAAGGTAACAATGAGGTTCGGAGTGCGTGATGATGCGAAAAGCATATACATCCGTCACTTCAGAAAATGACAGATCTCTTGACAGCATCTTTCGATAGATGCTGTAGGGTGTTTTTTCGCGCCCCTTGATATCACATGGAATGCCGGCCTCGGACATCTTCTTTTTTAAGGCTTTGTAAATATCAGCAATAATTTCGCTGCGGTCACCGGTTACCGTGCTGATGTGTTCTGCGATGGTACGGTGGCGCCATGGAAACAGGTTGGCGAACCCCAGATCCTGCAATTCGGACTTGATGCTGTTCATGCCGAGCCGGTCGGCAATGGGGGCATAAATATCCAGGGTCTCGCGCGCAATTCTGCGTCTTGACCCAGGTTCCATTGAGCCGAGCGTGCGCATGTTGTGCAGGCGGTCTGCCAGCTTGATGAAGATGACCCTTAAATCCCGTGACATCGCCAGCATCAGCTTGCGGAAACTTTCCGCGTCTGCCTCGTGGCGCGTGCGGAATTTCATTTTGTCCAGCTTGGTGACGCTGTCCACCAACTCAGCGATCTCGGCGCTAAAGCGCGACTGGATTTCCTGCTTGGTTAACGGCGTGTCTTCAAGGGTGTCATGCAGGATTGCGGCGGCCACGCTGGCATAATCCATACGCATGTTGGCCAGTATGCTGGCCACGGCAACAGGGTGGAGTATATAGGGTTCACCGGTTTTTCTGGTTTGACTCCCGTGCGCGACTGCACCGGTCTCAAAAGCGCGCAGGATAACGGCGACCTTTTCCGGTTCCAGGTAGGTGTTGAGCAGGTCCCGCAGGTCAAGAACCGGCTCCGGTAAGGTCGTCGGGGTTGCCAGCATGCGGTTAACAGGCCCCAGGCCCCAGGTCAGGGTTTGAGGTCTTCCTCCCCCAGTTCCATGTCAAATACCTCGGCAGCTTCGATTTCGGCCTGCAATATGTCAACACGTTCTGCATCGATCAGGCCTTCGGCGATCTCGCGCAGGGCGATGACGGTGGGTTTGTCGTTTTCCTCTGCAACCATGGGTTCTGCACCGTGGGCGATCTGACGTGCACGTTTGGTGGCAGTCAGGACAAGGTCAAAGCGGTTATCAATATTTTCTAAACAATCTTCTACGGTAATGCGTGCCATTTTGAATCCTGTAAGGTGTTAGGCGGAACCGGTCATTCTAACCACTTCCGAGTCGCTGTGCCAGATGCCGGTAGTTGTTATTTATTTTATGTGGCCGCTGCATACGATGATCATTGATGATTGCGGCCAGATCTTCAAGTGCTTCATCGAAGTTGTCATTAACAACCAGTTGGTCGAATTCTGCCCAGTGAGAAATTTCTGCCTGCGCATCCTGCATCCTTCTTTGTATGACGCCGGTGCTGTCCTGCCCACGTTGGGTGAGTCTTTTGCGCAGGGTTTCGAGCGATGGCGGAATAATGAAGATGGCACAGCAATGCGGGAAAACAGCCCGAACCTGGCGGGCACCCTGCCAGTCAATATCAAGGATGACGTCATGGTTCTGTTCAAGCTGCTTTGCCACCGAAGCACTGTTGGTTCCGTAATAGTGGTCGAACACCCGTGCATATTCCATGAAAGCGCCACGGCTTATCATTTGCTCAAATTCTGTTTCAGTAATGAAATGGTAGTGCTGCCCGTTCTGTTCGCCAGGCCGTGGCTGGCGCGTGGTGTGGGAAACCGACAGTACCAGTCGGCGGTCACGTTCAAGCATTGCATTGATCAGGCTGGTTTTACCACCACCGGATGGCGCGGCAATGATAAACAGGTCACCATGGCCCTGCCGGTCGGCCGGGTGTCCTGTCCTATTCGACATTCTGAACCTGTTCGCGCATTTGTTCGATCAGAACTTTCAGCTCGACGGCAGCTTTTGAGGTGCGCTGATCAACCGATTTTGAACTGAGCGTATTTGATTCACGATTGAACTCCTGCATCAGGAAATCCAGCCGGCGGCCGACCGGCTCCGTAAGATCCAGCACACGGCAGGCCTCTTCAACATGTGCATCCAGCCTGTCCAGTTCTTCATCCACATCAATTTTCTGTGCCAGGAATGCAACTTCCTGTTCAATCCGCCCAGGTTCAAGTGGCTGCTTCATGTCAGCTATGCGGCCCAGCATACGTTGCTTCAGGGTCGCGCGAATCTCCGGCAACCACGCCCTCACCTGTACTGTCAATGCAGCTACGCCCTGCAGGCGCTCACGAATGGCACTGGCCATCTGTTCACCTTCGCGACTGCGACTTGCCTGCAATTCCTGTGCGCCCAGGATAAGCAACTCCACGGCAGCCGCTTGTAGTGGTGCAGGGTCAGGCCGTTTCTCCTCGACCATCCCGGGCCACTTGAGCATACGGCCAATATCTGCCGCGGGGTCAACGGCTGCCAACCGGGCCAACTCTGCATGCACGTCAAGCAGTTCCCGTGCCAACGGAAGGTTGAGCTTCAGGCCGCTGCCGACTGCGTCCGGGGCTTCGAAGAAGCGTAGCGTGGCGTCGATCTTGCCGCGGCTTAAATACTCTCCGAGGCATTTTCTCAGGTCTGCCTCCAATGGCCGGAACTCCTCCGGCAAACGCAGTCCAAGCTCCAGGTAGCGATGGTTAACTGAACGTATTTCCCAGCTTAAGCGTCCAAATTCATATTGACGCTCGACCCGGGCAAAACCAGTCATGCTTCGAATCATTGCTTTTTCCACGTTGCAGGCAGTGGCACAATGTTACTGGTTCGTTCGCAATACTAAAATAGCGACCTTCATAATTATTTCCATTTTTTTTAGCACCAACAAACAGGATCAGTTAATGCGACCCAGCGGCAGACAAGCAGATGAGCTACGAAACGTTACCATCACCCGCAAATATACCTGTCACGCGGAAGGCTCCGTATTGATTACTTGCGGCAATACCAAAGTATTATGTACTGCCTCGGTCGAAAACCGGGTGCCACCTTTTTTACGGGGTAGCGGTGAAGGCTGGGTTACTGCTGAGTACGGCATGTTACCGAGATCGACCGGTTCACGCATGCGCAGGGAGGCATCAACCGGTAAACAAGGTGGCCGGACACTGGAAATCCAACGGCTGATCGGCAGATCCTTGCGGGCAGTGGTCGATCGTGCGGCGCTTGGTGAGCGTACGGTTACGCTGGATTGTGACGTTTTGCAGGCTGATGGCGGGACCCGCACCGCTTCTGTAACTGGTGCCTATGTGGCGCTGGTTGATGCCTGCCGGTGGTTACTTGCCAACGGAAAAATCAAACAAGACCCCGTGCATGGACAGGTAGCTGCTGTTTCAGTCGGAATATTCAACAACACACCTGTACTCGATCTTGATTATCAGGAGGATTCCCGTGCGGAAACCGACATGAACGTGGTGATGAACGATGGCGGTGGCTTTATTGAGCTGCAAGGCACGGCTGAAGGCCATGCTTTTCGCAAGGACGAACTCGATCAACTGCTGGCGCTTGCGGATAGGGGCATCAAGTCGCTGCTGGAAGTGCAGTCAGACGCATTGTCCAATGAAATCGACTGAATTTGTCTTGGCCAGTGGCAACCGCGGTAAGCTGCAGGAAATATCTGACATGCTCGGACCGCTGGGTCTCGTCGTCCATCCACAAAGTGACTGGAGCGTCCCGGAGGCGGAAGAAGTGGCCCCGACATTTATCGAAAATGCGCTGGCTAAAGCCCGCAACGCAGCCCGCTATACTGGCCTGGCATCCCTTGCTGATGATTCCGGGCTAGTGGTTCCCTCATTGAATGGTGAGCCCGGTATCTATTCGGCACGTTACGCCGGAGCCGGTGCAGATGACCGGTCGAATATCAATAAACTGCTCGCTGCACTTGAGCAGCACACCGGCACTGAACGACGGGCGTATTTTTACTGTGCCATGGTGTTGGTGAGTATGGCTGATGACCCGGCGCCACTCATGACGACGGCCCGCTGGCATGGCAGGATTCTGCGTTCGCCAAGGGGTGAAGGTGGCTTTGGATACGATCCCGTTTTTGCTGTCAGGGGTTCGCAGTGTTCTGCAGCCGAACTGGAGCCTGAACATAAACACAGGATCAGCCATCGTGGGCAGGCACTAAGGGAGCTTGTAGCACAGTTACGTGAGCAGGCTGGCACTTGCTGAAAGCCCCGCCTTTGAGTGTGTATGTACACATGCCCTGGTGTGTACGCAAATGTCCCTATTGCGATTTCAACTCACATACGGCACCCACCAGCATACCTGCAGAGAAATATATCCAGGCGCTGATTGCTGACCTGGAACATGATTTGCCATTGGTCTGGGGGCGACCCATAGGCAGCATCTACTTTGGTGGCGGCACACCCAGTTTGTTTCCAGCCAGCCATTTCGCCACGTTGCTGTCCGCTATGCGGGCGCGGCTGGACCTCAGGCCTGATGTAGAAATTACGCTGGAGGCGAACCCGGGGGCTCTGGAGCACGACAGCTTCACTGCTTATGCGCACGCTGGCATAAACCGGGTTTCCCTGGGTGTGCAGAGTTTTTCTGGTGAACGGCTGATGGGACTCGGCCGTATTCATGGCAGTGATGACATCGACCGGGCCCTGCAGTCACTATCCGCCGCTGGTATTGCTAATTTCAACCTGGATCTGATGTATGCGCTGCCCGGGCAGACTCCAGCCCAGGCCAGGCATGATGTTAAGCAGGCTATCAATGCCGGGCCTGCCCATATTTCTTATTACCAGCTAACCATTGAACCGAATACAGCGTTTGCCGCCAAGCCACCGGTTCTACCGGCTGATGATGCCGCCTGGGACATGCAGCAGGCAGGTATGGATATGCTCGCAGCAGCCGGCTATGGGCAGTATGAAATCTCTGCTTTCGCGCAACCCGGAATGCATAGCAGGCACAATATGAATTACTGGCGCTATGGTGATTTCCTTGCGATTGGCGCCGGTGCGCATGGCAAGATAACTCTGCCAGCGGACGGTGTTGTGCGGCGCTATGCCAAGCACCGTCACCCGCAACGCTATATGCAGGGTGCGGAAGGTGGCGGGTGGCTGGCGGAAAAGCACGTGGTGACGGATGCTGAGCTTGTGTTTGAATTTTTTCTTAACCAGTTAAGATTAAAAGGGGGCGTAAATATCGATGATTTCGGCCCACGCACCGGCCTGCAGTGGACGGTTGTTGAGGCGCGCGTCCAAAAAGCCATTGATATGGGTTTGCTGGCGGTCTTCCAGCAACGCGTCAGGCCGACAGATTTGGGCTGGAAGTTTGTCAATGATATCCAGCAGTTGTTTCTGCCGTGATATACTGCTCTGGCAGCCCCATATTACAGGATCAGGCTTTCCCTTGCATTGCAGCTAAAGCATCGTTAAAATTGCCGGCTCTTTAGACCAAACGCATTCCGGGATATGTGATGAAAGCTGATATTCACCCAGAGTATCGTGAAGTGGTTTTTCAGGATTTGTCATCTGATTTTGCAATCCTGACCCGCTCCACGGCAACCAGTAAAGAAACCATCAAATGGGAAGATGGCAACGAGTACCCGCTGATTAAAGTGGAAGTCTCGAGTGCATCCCACCCGTTTTACACCGGTAAACACAAGTTAATGGATACCGGTGGCCGGGTAGACCGCTTTAAGCGCCGCTATAATAAATAAGTCTGACTAAGCCTGATGGGTGTCCGGGCCTGGAAGTAAGCCTGGATTTGATAGAAAAAGCCTGGATTTGCTACGCTGTTCCGGGCTTTTTGCAGTCTGTGCGGTGGAACAAGGCTTGGACAATGTGAGACAATAGCCAGTCTTGGCCCGCTGAATTTTAAGGGAGCACATCGTGTCCGATCCTCGCGTGATTATCAAAGACGAAAGCAGTGGCAAAAGCATCGAACTGCCTGTCATCCAGGGAACGGAAGGTGAACCCACCCTGGTCATCAAGTCTCTGCCTTCAGCACTGGGTTACTTTACCTATGATCCGGGTTTTACCGCCACGGCCAGTTGCACCAGTAGTATCACTTTCATTGATGGTGGAAAAGGTATTCTGCGCTACCGCGGTTACCCGATTGAACAGTTGGCAGAAAAAAGTAGATTTCTGGAAGTAGCATACCTGTTGCTTACTGGTGAACTCCCCCGTAGCGAGGAACTGGAAGAATTCCACCATGACATCACCTACCACACGATGATTCATGAAAAGCTGAATACTTTTATTTCCGGCTTTCACTATGATGCACATCCCATGGCCATGATGGCTGGAGTCGTGGGTTCCCTGTCTGCGTTTTATCACGACAAAATGGACATGGATAACCCCGAGCACCGGATGCTCGCTGCCAAGCGTATGATCGCGAAGATGCCGACTATCGCAGCGGCCTGTTACCGGCACCATATGGGATGGCCGACCGTCTATCCGAAAAACTCTCTGAACTTCACTGAGCGTTTCCTGCACATGATGTTTTCGGTGCCATCAGAGTCTTATGAAATCAGTTCTGTTGCCGCCAGGGCCCTAGACCTTTTGTTCATACTGCATGCGGATCACGAACAAAATGCCAGCACATCTACTGTCAGGCTCGTAGGCTCTACCGGTGCAAATCCTTATGCCTGTGTTGCTGCGGGTATATCCGCGCTGTGGGGGCCGGCACATGGCGGGGCCAATGAGGCCGTTTTGAAGATGCTGGATGAAATTGGAGATGTTTCCCGGGTCGGGAAATTTATCGACCGGGCCAAGGACAGGAACGATCCTTTCCGCCTGATGGGTTTCGGTCACCGTGTGTACAAGAATTATGACCCCAGGGCATCCATCATTCGTGTCGCAGCCTATGAAGTTTTAAAAGAACTGGGTACCAGCGATCCTCTCATGGATCTGGCGATGGAACTGGAACGTATTGCACTGGAAGACGAATACTTCATTACCAAGAAATTGTACCCGAACGTCGATTTTTATTCCGGAATTATCTACAAGGCACTCGGAATTCCAAGGAGTATGTTTACCGTCATGTTCGCCATTGCCAGGACAGTGGGCTGGGTGTCCCAATGGCTTGAGCAGGAGGAGACGCCCACGCCTATCGGTCGTCCGAGACAGGTATACAACGGGCCGGGTGAACGGCAGTATGTAGCGGTGGAATCCCGCTAAGTCTGATGCGGGCAGCTTCCGGCTGCGATTCCACGGCGTGTCTGGTAGAGCTTCTTGTTGCTGCGGGTGGGAAGTTTCTCACTAGTTGCCGTAGGGATCTTCTTCCGTGCTGGCATCAGAATTGTCTCCTTCCACTGCATCTTCCATTGGCGGAAGACTTCCTGTCTTGAATACTTCCATAATTGCAGTAGTGTTTTCAAGCCTTGCAAGCAATCCGGTGTCAGGATCAATGCGTGCCTGGGTAATACCTTCAGGTATTACCAGTGGCTGGTCCGGCACGTCCTGTAGGGCGACGCGCATATAATCGATCCAGATTGGTAAAGCTGCTTTTCCACCTACTTCGTAGCGCCCCAGAGGTTCGTGGCTGTCAAAACCTACCCAGACAGAGGTAACCAATTCACTGTTGTAACCGGTGAACCAGGCATCACGCTGCTCGTTGGTTGTGCCGGTTTTGCCAGCCAGGTCATTGCGGCCCAGGCTCATGGCCTTTTTGCCCGTACCCCTGCGGATTACATCCATCATCATAGAGCGTATCAGGAAGGCATTTTGTTTACTGATGACCCGTGGTGCAGGAAATGTCTGTGCTACCGCATCATGTAATTCGGCATTGTTCTGTTCGGTGATCTTAAGTTCTGGCTCGCTTTCAAGTTGCAGTGGCCTGAAACTGGGTTTTGTCAACTCACTGGTCTCCGGAGGATTCTCAGGTTTGCCAGTACTCTCACACGCCTCACAAGCTACCCGGGGGTTGCTGGTAATCAGTACGACGCCTTTTGCGTCCACGATGCGCTCGATATAATAGGGATCAATCAGATAGCCGCCATTGGCGAACACTGCATAACCCCTCACGATACTGAGCGGCTTGAGTGAGGCGCTACCCAAAGCCATGGACAGATTGCCCGGCAATTCGGCCGGGTCAAAGCCAAACCGACTGATGTATTTACTTGCATACGGGATACCAATATCCCGCAGCAGCCTGATGGATACGAGGTTGCGGGAATTTACCATGGCTTCGCGCAATCGCGTAGGTCCAAAAAATTTCTCGCTGTAATTCTGTGGCTTCCAGTCCCTTTCCAGTTCAGAATCACTGAATACGATGGGTGCATCATTGACAATGCTGGCGGTCGTTTTGCCCTTGTTCAGCGCGGCGGAATAGATAAACGGCTTGAAGCCTGAGCCGGGTTGTCGCCGGCTTTGAGTAACCCGGTTAAATTTACTACGTGCGTAGTTATAGCCACCAACCAGCGCCTTGATGCTGCCGTCCAGAGGACTGAGAGAGATCAACAGGGCTTCAATTTCGGGCAGTTGGGCCAGTTGCCACTGACCATCGTCACCCATTTGGGTGCGGATAATATCGCCCTGTTGCAGAATATCCATGACATTCTTCGGCTCATAGCCCACCCGGTCCCGGGTGATAAATTTTCTTGCCCACTGCAAATTTGCCAGGGACAGGGCAATGGTCTGGCCATCAGCCTGGTAGACCAGGGCCACGTCATCGTCGACTTCTGTGACCAGTCCGGGCACCATACCGGCCACCGTTTTGTAAGGCCTCAGTATCTCGTTCCAATCACTTGTTGTATCGGTGGCCAAAAGGTCGCTATGTGCCTCTGCTCCCCGATAGCCATGTCTACGATCATAGTCCTCAAGACCGTCGGTGACCGACTGGTTGGCAGCCACCTGCAAGCGGGAGTCAATGGTTGTATACACTTTGTATCCGCCGGTGTAAGCAGCCTGCCCAAAACGTGCCAGCATATCCTTGCGCACCATTTCGGCCAGGTAAGGTGCAGAAACTTCAGTTGTGGCACCGTGATAAAAGGCGGTATTTCTCTCACTTTTAGCTTGTTTGTATTCGGCGTCACTGATGTATCCAAGTTCCAGCATACGCCCGAGCACATAGTCCCGACGACTCATGGCGCGTGCTGGTGAGGTGATTGGATTTATCCTCGACGGCGCCTTTGGAAGTGCCGCCAGCATAGCGCTTTGGGCCAGTGTTAACTGATCAACTGATTTGCCGTAGTACACGTCGGCAGCGGCACCCACACCGTATGCCCGGTGACCAAGCAGAATTTTATTCAGGAACAACTCGAGAATTTCATCCTTGGATAACTCACGTTCTATTTTCAGCGCCAAAAATATTTCTTTTATTTTTCGGGTGAAGGTTTTTTGCCGTGTAAGAAAAAAATTCCGTGCCAGCATTTGTGTGATGGTACTGCCGCCGATTGACTTCTCTCCGGTTGTTGCCAGCGTCCAGACCGCACGGGTAATACCCTGATAGTCCACGCCCGGATGCTCGCGGAAACGTGCATCTTCACCAGCGATAAAAGCGTTCTTCAAGTGATCGGGCATTTCATCAATGCGTACTGGAATGCGTCGTTTCTCTCCAAAAACACTGATTAGTTTGGCATCCCGTGTGTAGACGCGAAGGGGTACCTGCAGTTGTACATCACGCAGTATTTCGACATCCGGAAGATCTTTTACAACAACAAGATAAGTGGTTGTCAGCGTTACCAATCCCAGCACGAAAGAGACTGCCAGAAAGAGGAAAAATTTACGAAACACTTTTTTCACACCATTATCCTGTTATGCTTATGCACAATAAAGTTGAATTTTAGTTGATTAATCCTTCGTCGGATAGCGATAGAGGGAACAGAAGAAGATACTCCGCATCGGACAGGGAAGTAACCGGTATCGGCGAGTGTTGACCATGCAACTTACCGTTAGTTTCCCCTCTGCTTTTCAAAAGCAAGTATCATTTGCCGATGGGGTTATTTTTGTGAGCCATTTACCAACATGGTATTTGTGTATTGCAGGGTTTTCTGTTAAAAACAACTATAAGAAGTTTCACTAAACCATTGGCACAGAAAAGGAATGGGGAATTTTGAGACTGTTTGGGAAAAAAACAGATCCAGTGATCGGACTGGATATAGGCTCGACAAGTGTACGTTTGATACAACTATCCAGCCATGGGTCCGGCTACCGGATTGACCACTTTGGTATTGAGCCTCTCAGTGAAGGCGTAGTGGTTGACAAGGCCGTACAGGACGTAGAAGCCATTTCAAACGCCATTTCAAGGGCGGTCAAGGCTTCGGGCACCCGTGCCAAGTTCTGTGCAATTGCCGTTTCCGGTTCAGCCGTGTTCACCAAGACAATCAGTTTGCCGGCAGATCTGGCTGAAGCGGACATTGAAAGCCACGTGCAACTCGAGGCTAACCAGTATGTCCCTTACCCGCTTGACGAGGTCAGCCTGGACTTTGAGATCCTTGGCCCATCGCTACGAAATGCAGACTTGATGGACATCCTGCTGGCTGCGAGCAAGAGTGAAAATGTTGAAAGTCGTCAGGATGCTATTGATTCTGCCGGTTTAAAGGCGAAAGTCGTTGATGTCGAGGCTTTTGCAATTGCGAACGCATTTGAACTGATACGTAAACGTGACGGTGTCAACCGCAGCGAGGCGGTCAGTTTTTTTGACATCGGTTACGTCACGACCACTTTACTGGTGATCAAGGCCGGCCGGGTTATTTACACCCGTGACCACCCCTTTGGCGGCCATCAACTGCTGGAAGAGACCATGCGCCGCTATGATATGACGAATGAGCAAGCCAGTTTCTTTGAGCGCAATGAAGAGGCGCCGGAAGATTTCGAAGAAGAGGTGTTGGAGCCTTTTCAGTTAAATATTGTTCACCAGATCAGCCGTGCACTTCAGTTCTTTGCTTCCAGCAACGAGTATTCGAATATTGGCACAATATACTTGTCCGGTGGTGTGGCATCGCTGAAGGGTCTGGCGCCTATGGTGCAGCAGGAACTCGGCATGACCACCCGCGTTGCTGACCCGGTCACCGGAATGGATGTTGCACATAACGTGGCTATTACTGCTTTAAAGCGTAACGCCACCAACCTGATGATAGCTACGGGACTGGCTCTGAGAGGGTTTGACTGATGGCAAGAATTAATCTTCTTCCCTGGAGGGAAGAATTACGCAGGGAGCGGCAGAAACGTTTCATGATGTCATTGATGATGACAGCTATCCTGGGCGTGGTGCTGGTGTTCCTGGTTGGCTTGTTCTTTGATCAAAAGATCAGGTATCAGAACTACAGAAATGAGCTGATTCAGAGTGAGATCAGCACGATTGAAACACAGATTGCAAGAATTAACGAATTGGAACGCACCCGCGACCGCCTGATCGCCCGTAAAGAGGTTATTGAAGAGTTGCAGGCCAGTCGCTCCTTGACCGTGGAACTGCTGGATAACCTGGCCAAGTCAATTCCAGCAGGTGTAACACTGTCATCGGTCAGGCAGCAGGGGGTCAATGTCTCACTAACGGGCACAAGCCAGTCCAATGCAAGGGTATCGGCCTATTTGCAGGAATTGGGCGAAAATGAACTGTTTCTGAACCCCGAACTGGATTTCGTTCGGTCAGCCACCAATTCAGCCAGTGCTGCTGAACCCTATCAGTTCAGTATCAGAGTAAAAATTCGCACGGCCAAGTCGGATGAAGACGATGGCTTAACCGGCGAGGAACACGGCGAGGAAGACCTGGGGGCGCACAATGATACTTGACGATTTCAGAAGTGCTGATTTTTCTGACCTTGGCAGTTCGAGCGGTTCAGTTCGGTATATGGTGCTTAGTTTTGTCCTGATCCTGATACTTATCGCGGGTTTCTTTCTGCTGATCAATGAAAAAAGGGCCCAGCTTGCGCAGCAGGGGCAGCAAGAAACTGCATTGATGGCTGATTTTGAATTCAAACAGCAGAAAGCTGCCAACCTGGAAGCCTATGAGACGCAATTGGCCGAAATGCAGGATTTGCTGGAGACCATGTTTCGACAGTTACCCAGCAAGACCGAGATGGATAAGTTACTCGTAGACGTTTCGCAAACGGCTTTGGCCGCCGGTATTGATGTACAGTTATTTGAGCCACAGGCTGAAGTATTCCGCGATTTCTACGCGGAGCGCCCCATTGTTATTCGCATGCTGGGTGATTACCATCAATTCGGTGAGTTTGTCAGTGGTGTTGCAGCGTTGCCGAGGGTGGTTATTTTGACCATGCATGACATTTCCTTAACACGCGCGGGAGCAAACCAGAGCCGCTTCGGCGACTCCGAGGATCGCCTGGTCCTTGAAGGCCGGGTCAAGACCTATCGTTATATCAGCGAGCATGAGTTAGCCCAGAAAGCTGTGGAGCAGGCACCATGAAGCGATCAGGCGAGCAGGCAATGCGTGCTGCACTAGTGGTAATGGCGCTGGGGTTGGCCCTGACGCTGACGGCGTGCGGTGAAAGCATGGAAAATCTGAACAAGTATATAGCATCTGTGAAGGCACGACCGGCGGATCCGATACCGCCGATTCCCCCGGTCAGGACTTATACACCGTATGAATATGACGGTACGGTAGGGCGTGATCCATTCCGTCAGTCACTCAATGAAGGCAGTGATGAAGAGCGCCCCACCAATCGATCTGGTCCCCGACCGGATTTTGAGCGGCCCAAGGAATACCTTGAGCGATACGAACTGGATACGATGTCGATGGTGGGAACCTTCAGAAAAGGAGAATCTTACTGGGTATTGATCCGTGATCCTGAGGGTGTTGTGCATCGTGTGTCTGTGGGGGACTACCTGGGCAAAAATCATGGGCAGGTTGTTCAGATAAGCGATACGCAGGTAAGTTTAAGTGAATTGATTTCGGATGGTGCGGGTGGCTGGCTTGTCAGGGAAGCTTCCATCGCCTTAGGTGAAGGATAATCTGGTCGCACATGGAAAAGCGCGACTTTGAGGGTGCAGTCATGTACAGCAAAAATGGTAGTAAATTAAAATGGACACTGGCCGGCAGGTGGGGACAGTTTATGGATAGCAGAAAAACGGGAGTACGTTTGGGTCTGGGGTTGGCGTTGTTGGTATTGCCGGCACTAACAGCCTGGGCAGCAAGTGAAGTAACCGCGGCGCGCTACAGCAGCAGTGCCGGGGGTGATGTCACCATAACCCTTTCTACTGAAGGCGATGAGCCGAAAGTAAGCGTATTTGCAACACAAAACCCGGCGCGAATCATCCTGGATCTGGCAGACACCAGTAGCCAGGTCGATGAAGCTCCTGTTTCTGTTGGGGTTGGATCCGTGCAGACGTTCACGACATTGGCGGCAGGGGGCAGAACCCGCTTGATGGTGGATCTTTCCAGCCCGGTTAACTATGACTACCAGTATACAAATGGCAATGTAGAGCTGTTGATTGCGGGCGATGGCGCGGCATCGACGGAGGCACCCTATAGCGGCACCGCCAAATATACTGTCCGCAACGTAGATTTCCGCCGCGGGGATGACGGTCAGAGCCTGGTTATCATCAGCATGGATCAAGCCGGCGCTAATATATCAGTTAATCCCAGTGAGAATGGCTTGTCTGTCGATGTTTATGACGCCAACCTGCCTGCGGCACTGAACCAGCGCCTTGATGTCATTGACTTCGCCACACCGGTACAAACAATTGATACCGGTGAGATGGGAAGTGGCGTGCGGCTGGAACTGGAAATTGCCGGTTTGTTTGAGCAAATGACCTACCAGTCAGGCGATGACTGGGTTATCGAAGTTTCAAAACTTGCCAATCTGCCAACTGCTGCTAATAAGGAAGCGGTCAAATTTTACAAGGAAAAAGAGTATTCCGGTAGCAGGGTAACCTTCAATTTCCAGGACATTCCGGTACGCTCCGTGCTGCAGCTTATTGCTGATGTTTCTGACCTCAACATTGTAGTCGCCGATAATGTTGGCGGAAACCTGACACTCAGGTTAACCAATGTACCCTGGGACCAGGCTTTGGATATCGTCCTTGATGCCCGCAATCTTGATAAACGTGAAAACGGCAACGTGATCTGGATCGCACCGACCGCAGATATCGCCGCTCGTGAGCAGCAACTGTTGCAGGCGTTGCAGGACCGCAAACAACTGGAGCCCTTGGCAACCGCCCTGATCAGCGTCAGCTACGCTTCCGCGGAAGATTTGCAAACCTTGATTACTGAATCATCCAGCGGTGCAGCAGGTGAAGCAGGCCTGCTGTCTGACCGCGGCTCTGTTGCCATAGACAGCAGAACCAATACATTGATGATTACCGACACGCCGGACAGAATCAAAGCGGTTCAGAATCTCATTCTCGATCTTGACCGGCCTGTCAAGCAGGTACAAATTGAGTCACGTATTGTGATTGCCAACAGTGAATTTGTGCATGAACTGGGAGTCCGGTTTGGTGTGACGGCCTGGCATTCCGGCAGCAATTTTGCTGGCCTTGCCGGTGACGGGCCGGGTGCGGACCGGGTTAACCCCGGCATTGACCCGACCGCTGACGGTTCAATTACCCTGCCTTCTTTCCCGAGCCGGTATAACGTTAATCTTCCTGCCTCTAACAGCAGCGCCGGCAGCATTGGTTTGTCGTTCCTGGCGGGAAATGTTTTACTCGATCTTGAACTTTCCGCACTGGAGGCTGAAGGCGAAGGTGAGATTATTTCGACACCAAGAGTCGTTACCGCCAACCAGGCGGAAGCATTTATTCAGCAGGGCGTAGAAATCCCCTATGAACAGGCTGCATCTTCTGGTGCAACAGCCGTTCAGTTCAAAGAAGCCGTACTCGAACTACGTGTTACGCCTTTGATTACGCCGGATAACCGCATACAGCTTGAACTTGCAATCAAGCAGGATTCGGTCGGTGAGATATTCCAGACGGCCCGGGGCGGTTCAGTGCCTTCCATCGATACACGCGAACTGAACACATCTGTACTGGTTCGAAACGGCGAAACAGTCGTATTGGGTGGAATTTTCCAGGATACCCGCAAACGCAATGAAGACAGGGTTCCCTACCTGAGTAGCATTCCCGGCCTTGGCCAATTGTTCAGACGCCGGTCGAATGAAGTCAGCAAGCGTGAACTACTGGTATTTGTGACCCCTACCATCGTCGAAGAGCGTCCGGTCGTTAACTGAGCAGCTTTATTTTAGAATCCTGAAAGCCCGGACCTAATCCGGGCTTTTTTGTTGATATCATAGGCATGATGAAACCGGTTTTCTCATTTCAGCGTGGTACAACGCCGCTGTTGGTCAGTATTCCTCACTCAGGCATATTTGTACCCCAGGCGATCAGCGATCGATTGGCGCCCCGAGCCCGCCCATTGCCGGATACAGACTGGTTCGTAGATCGCCTGTATCAATGGGTGGTGGCCATAGGCGGGGGGTTACTCGTTGCCAACTATTCCCGCTATGTAGTTGACCTGAACCGGGCGCCTGATGATGCCGCGCTTTATGCCGGCCCTGGAACAGGACTGCTGCCGGAACAGACGTTTAGCGGAATGCCACTGTACCAACCCGGGAAGGAACCGGATGAAGAGGAAGTTGCCCGGCGGCTACAGCGGTATTGGCGGCCTTACCATGATCAACTCCGGTTGGAGCTTCAGGCTCTGAAACAGCGATTTGGCCACGCCATTTTACTTGACGCACATTCCATTCTCAGTGAGGTCCCAAGGTTATTTGATGGCAGGCTGCCCGATCTGAACCTTGGCAGCTACCTGGGAGCCAGCGCAGCTTCCGGCCTGATTTCAGGAAGTATGGCTGCGTTGGGCACCCATCCGGGGTTTTCGCTGGTGCTTGATGGGCGATTCAAGGGTGGCTACATTACCCGGAACTATGGTCGCCCCCGAACCGGTATACATGCCCTGCAACTGGAAACGGCACAATCTGCGTATATGTGTGAGCGGCCACCCGCTTATGATGAGAAGCGTGCCGGGCAGTTATTGCCGGTATTGCAGGGCCTGGTCGATACACTAATTAAATGGTCGCCAGCAAATTTATGAAAGAGCAAAAAATATTCTGTAAAACCCTGCTGCAAGGTGAGCAGTGGCGCACCGATGTGCTGGTAAGCCTGGATCCGGACGGTCTTATCACCGGGATCGGACCGGGCTCAGAGACCAACGCAACCGAATGTATCTATGGGACAGTTGTTCCGGGTATGCCAAACGTGCATAGCCACACGTTCCAGCGCGCGATTGCAGGCCGTACCGGTCCACGGGGAAAGCACGGGGACAGTTTCTGGAGTTGGCGTGAAGCGATGTATCACTGTGCCGGCCGAATTTTACCTGATCAGTACCAAGCAGTCGCTGCGGGCGTGTTTGTCGAAATGCTCAAGGCAGGATATACCACCTGCGCGGAATTTCACTACGTCCATCATCAACCGGACGGCACTGCTTATGTAAATCTTGCAGAAATGAGCGACAGGCTGGTCGCAGCAGCCTCAGATAGCGGCATCGCGCTGACCTTGTTGCCGGTCTTGTATTGCAGTGCGGGGCCTGGCCTGACCGGGGTTGATGAACAGCAACGAAGGTTCGCGAATTCGGCAGATCAATACCTGCGGCTACTGGAAGGTTGCCGGAAAGGACTGTCCGGCAGGGCCTTGTTTAAGTTAGGGGTTGCGCCGCATTCGTTGCGGGCAGTGCCTGGCCGGATCCTGCAAGAAGTATTGCAGGGCTGG
>QIKV01000163.1 GCA_003233115.1 Oceanospirillales bacterium | reverse complement strand
ACGCGGTGCGTTACGCGGCCCTGATGCGCAAGCTGGCCGAGGAAAACGGCGGTAGTTTTGTCGGACTAAACAGTACGCGCCCTTGAGTTGGAGAATTAAGAAAAGGGCCGCAGCGCGGCCCTTTTCTGTCTTCAGGCACTGCCTGCAGGATATTAGAAACGCACCCTCGCGGTAATGCCGTAGGTGCGTGGCTGGTTGACCAGGTAACCTACGCGCGCGTTGGTGCCGCGCTCCTGATCCAGCGCCAGCAGGGCGTGCTCGTTGGTGAGGTTATTCACATAAAACGAGACGTCCCACTGATCATTGCGCATGCCTAAACGGATGTTGGCTATCGTGTAGGACGGTAACAGCGGGTTAAAGGTGAAAGTGTCCTTGGTCAGTGGGCCACCAATCGAATTAGCACCGTAGATCTGCAGATTAACCGTACCAAAGCCCGCAGCCTGGTCCCCGATCTGGGTGTAGCGGTCGCCGATATATTGCACGATGGCGTTGGTATATCCTTCCCAGGCGTTGTTCATTGGCCACACGTAAGTTCCGGCCAGGGCTGCCTGGAGTTTTGGAACCGTGGCCAGGCGGTTGCCCTTCTTGATGCCGCCAACAATAGAAACAGTGCCATCAGATGCCGTGGAGGTAACCGTTGAATCCAGTTGCGCTTCGATATAGCTGGCGGTCACCGCCCAGTCAAAGCGCTCGGTCTGCTGGATAGCCAATTCCAGTTCTATACCGGTACTATGTGCTTTGGGTACGTTGAATACGACACGTGAAGAACATGATCCAGCGGTAACCGTCGCTTGCAGGTCCTTGATGTCCTGGTAGAAAACCGCAACATTGAAGGTGCCCCTGCCATTCATGATGACGGATTTGATGCCGGTCTCATAGTTCCAAAGCGTTTCGTCTTTCCATTGGTCATTACCACCAAAAGTTGTAAGGTCCGAAGGCGTACACAGTGGGATATTGAGCGGGTCGTTGATACCACCGAGGCGGAAGCCCTTGGATATTTGGGCGTTGACAGAAACATTGTCACTGAAATTCCAATCCGCGATGATGCGTGGCGCCCAACCGCTGGCCGTGGTTTTACCCTTGCTTGTACCCGGCGCTGCAAAAATTCCGTCAAAAGTCTGCACACGGTTCTCACTGAAATCGTAATACCGCACGCCACCGGTCAGGTTCAGCGTTTCGGATACTGCGTAGGATGCCTCGCCGAAAAACGCCAGTTGATCAAAGTTGTAGCGGAGGTCCGACCAGAATAAGCCGTCCTTGGGTGCAATAAAGGCTCCCTTGGTGGGGATGCCGGTCAGGTCTTCAAAACCTGTAACCAGCAGTCCCTGGCCATAATTGCGATCGAAGGTGCTGTAAAATGCACCGGCTACCCATGTCAACTTCTCGTCGCCGCCTGCCACGCGCAATTCCTGGGTGAAGCCGGAAACGTCGGTCGCGTCATTAAGCGGTGCGTTCAGGGTGTAAACATCCGGACCAAATCCGATGGAGCCACCGGTTATGCTGGCCGTCAATGCAGTCGCATCACGCACGGCCAGGATTTGACGGTCGGTGTAGGAAGTCACTGAGGTCAGGGTCATGTCGTTGCCGAAATCCCAGTTGATGTTCAGATCCAGCAAGGTGAATTCGTCGGTGAACGGGTCTCGGAATTGCGAGTATTGCTGGTTCTTCTTGATATCCACCGTTGGACGGGTGGTCGTCCAGGTGTTACCAAGGATATTAAACGCATCTTGCCGGTTCCAGCCATCAACCTCGACCTTCTGATAAACCAGCCGTGGCGTAATGGTCAGGTTGTCAGTGGGTGTAAAGGTAAAGGCCACACGCGCACCATAACGTTCACCCGAGTTGATATTCTTGGCAAAGCCATTATTGGGCTGATGGGCATCAATCCAGCCACCGGTCTTTTCATAATAGGTAGTAATACGCATGGCACCACTGTCACCGATAGGTGCATTAAGGAAACCCTTGCCGCTACCCCCGGAACTGCCACTGTCGATGGTATTGGCTGAAAACTCAAACCCGGCACTGTTTTGACTGGCGTCCGGCTGGTTGGTAATGTAGCGAACCGTTCCGGACAGAGAGCCTGAACCATACAATGTACCCTGCGGGCCACGCAGCACTTCCACGCGCTTCATGTCGTACAGGTCGATGTCCGGCGTGAACAGCGACAGCGAAATCACCGATTCATCCAGGTATACGCCCACCTCCTCTTTGACACCCGGTTGATCGCGCACGATCTGGCCGGCGGATGCGCCACGAATGGCGATCTGGCTCTGGCCGGGACCGAGGTTTTGCACTGAAAAACCAGCGACCGTTCTGGAAACATCCTCAAGGGTCATGATGCCGCGTTCCTGTAACTGCTTTTCGGTCGTGGCGGAAATAGAAAACGGAACGTCCTGCAGGGTCTCTTCACGCTTACGCGCGGTGACTATGACCTCCTCTAGCAAGTTGGACGCTGAGCTGCCTTCGTCAGTTTGCTGGGCTGAAACACCCATGCTGGAAAAAACCAGTGCTGTCAGAATGGAGAATGGTAAAACTTTGCGTATAGCGTGATTCTTGCGGGTATTCATGTTTTCCTCCGCTTAGTTAACTGTTGTCTGATATCAAATAGGCCAAAAACCGAAAACATTTCAACTATTAATAGCTGACTGGGCCTTTGACCGTCTTGCTTAACAAATTATTAACAAATCTGTTCCCGAAATATACACGAAATATCAATCGTTACAAGCAGTATAATCTGGCAGCGTATAGATTTTATTTATTGAAACGCGGCACAATGTTTTTTCATAGCGCTTTTCAGGCGGGATAAAAAATGAAACGACGCTCATTTATGAAATACCTGATGTCATTGCCGGTTCTGGGTGGTGCCTTAAAACCATCAGGCGCCTCGGCATCAAAGGCCAGGCCAGCGACGGGCCCTAAACAACATATCGTGGTCATTGGCGCCGGGGCCTTTGGCGGTTGGACGGCACTTAACCTGTTACGTCAGGGTGCCCGCGTTACGCTGGTTGACGCTATAGAGGCAGGTAACGCACTGTCCAGTTCCGGCGGGGAAACACGGGTGATCCGGCATGCTTATGAGCAGCGAATTTATGTTGACATGGTGGTGCGGGCGTTGGAGTTATGGAAAGAGAGCGACAAACGCTGGGGCACCCACCTGTTCCACCAAAAGGGTGTGCTGTTCATGGGCCAGGAGCGGCAATTTATAGATGCGGCAACGGTCCACATGGAAGCGGCCGGGGTAGAAATAGAAATAATCCAGGGCAGTGAAATCAGCCGCCGATATCCACAAATGAATCCGGAGAATCTCAGGTGGGCCGTGTATGAGCCTGACGCCGGATACCTGATGGCCAGGCTTGCCACCATGGCGGTGCGCGATGCATTCATTGCGGAAGGCGGCAACTTCCAATTGGTTACGGCGAAGCCCGGTCCTGTCAACAACGGTGAGATGGGTGCACTTCAGTTGCACACTGGTGGCAGTTTAACGGCTGATCAATATGTATTTGCCTGCGGGCCGTGGCTCAAGGAACTGTTTCCGGAGGTGCTCGGGGACCTGATCAAGGTCACCAGGCAGGAACTTTATTTTTTCCGACCGCCGGCTTCGCAGCGTGAGGCATTTAACCAGGACCTGCCGGTGTGGGCGGAGGTTGGCAGCCCGTTCTATTACGGGATACCCGGGTATAACGGCGAGTTTAAAATCGGAGATGATACACGTGGCCCCGAAGTAGACCCGACCACGCAAAGCCGGGCACCGACAGCCAGCGGGATTGCGGCGGTACGTGCTTTCATGGAGTACCGCTTTCCGCCAATGAAAGGTGCGGAAATGGTTGACTCCAGGGTCTGCCAGTACTCCGAATCAAAGGACTACAATTTTATCGTTGACCGCCACCCTGCCGCAGAAAATGCCTGGCTGGTCGGCGGCGGTTCGGGCCATGGCTTCAAGCATGGACCCGCACTGGGTGAATTGATCGCGGGGCAGGTACTCGGCAACAGAAAACCCGAGGCTACGTTTATGTTGTCGCGCTTTGCCAGCCTGGACACTACGCATTCCTGAGCCGGCAGTTCAGCCCTTCTGTAATTTTGTACGTGAGCGGCGACGCCGATGTCTGTTTTCGGTAGCGGCCCCGGCCCCGGCCCCGGCCCCGGGCAGGCGGACGACTTTGGACAGTACGGGGTAGGCATGGGTGGCATGGGGAATGTGCATTGCAGCAACAAAATGCCTTTGGAAATCCTTGTCCACGGCCGTTTCCACTTTTTCTACCTGGCGTACACGTTGCTCGATCTCCCGGCGCGAAGCCTTGTTGAGCAGAGCAATTCGGGCACCTGTGCCGGCTGCATTGTCCGCTGAGGATACCTGCGCCAGGTCACAGTCGGGAAGCATACCCAGCACCATTGCGTACTTGACGTCGATATGGCTTCCAAAAGCGCCGGCCAGACGAATCCGGTCTACCTTGTCCACGCCCAGGCGGTCCATCAGCAATTGGGTACCAGCATGGAGCGCTGCCTTGGCCAGTTGAATGGCGCGCACATCTGACTGGCGGATATGGATCCCGGGTTGACCTTCACCGGGCCCGCCTTGATGCAGCAGATAGGAAAACGTACGCCCGCTGGACTCAATGCGCGGGCTGCTGTCTGCCAGCGTGCCATCGATCACGCCATCGGGCCGGATGATGCCAGCCAGGTACATGCAGGCGATCGCCTCGATGATGCCGGAGCCACAGATACCGGTGACGCCCTGCTTGCCCAGTTCGTCAGCAAAGCCCGGTTCATCGGACCAGCGACTGCCACCGACCACTTTGAAGCGGGGCTCGAGGGTCGCCGGGTCGATTCTTACCCGCTCTATGGCACCCGGTGCGGCCCGCTGGCCGGCACTGATCTGGGCTCCCTCAAAAGCAGGGCCGGTCGGGCTGGAGGCTGCCAGCAGCCTGGCCCCGTTACCCAGCACGATTTCAGCGTTGGTGCCAACGTCGATGATCAGGTTGATCCGGTCTGATTCCCAGGGGGTCTCGGCCAGCATGACGGCTGCCGTATCGGCACCGACGTGGCCGGCAATGCACGGCAGGAGATAAGCGCGGGTACCGGCAGCAAGTCGCAGACCCAGCTCCGTTGCCGGTAACTCGATCGCGTGATCGGTAGCCAGGGAAAATGGTGCTGAACCCAGCGGAGCCGGATCCAGCCCCAGCAGCAGGTGATGCATAACCGGGTTGCCGACCAGCGTGACTTCCAGTACTTCGCCTGGCTCAACACCGGCCTGATCCGCGACCTGCAAGACCAACTCATTGATGGCGGCCCTGACGAGCCTGGTCATTTGCCCGGCACCTTCCGGATTGAGCATCGCGTAAGAGACGCGGCTCATCAGGTCTTCGCCAAAGCGTATTTGCGGGTTCATGGAACCGGCGCTGGCCAGCACTTCGCCACTGGCAAGATCACACAGATGTACGGCGATGGTGGTCGAGCCCACATCCACGGCAGCGCCATAAATGTGATCCCTGAGGCCGGGCCAGATTGCCACGATCCGGGTACCGTCACGGACCGCAACCGTGACTTGCCACTGGCTGCCTCTTATTGCAGACCGCAATGGTTTTAAAACACTCAGGTCCCAGTCCAGCCCGCTCAGCCCCCAGTCCCTGTCCAGAGCCTGCATTAACCGTTGCAGGTCGTCCTGGGGGCTTTGCAGGCCCGGTTCAGTCAGTTGTGTGAAATACAGGTGGATTACCGGATCGAGTTTGACCGGGTGTGCTTCAAAGTCTTTGCGCACTACCTGGCGGTGTACCTGGCTGCTGGCCGGTACATCGATCCTCACATCACCGAGGATCTTCGCCTGGCAACTCAGCCGGTTGCCGGCCTTGAGGCGCCCACCTTGCAGGCAGACCAGTTCGTCCTCGCCCATGTCACTGAGATGACGTGGGCTGGAAATGATTCCTTCCTTCGCAAAGCTGCCCGCCACGGCTTCTACCTGGCAACGACCGCAGCGTGCCCGGCCACCACAAACAGAGTCAATATCAACGCCCAGTTCCCGTGCAGCTTGCAAAACAGGCGTGCCAAAAGCGAACCGCCCCCGCTTGCCGGATGGGCTGAAGACGACCAGTGCCTGTTTGGCTGCGGACATGGGAGTAGTGCGGGTCTGTCAGTCTGCGGTCTGGGTTTTCACTGTTCTGCGCCGCCGGCCGCCTCGCCGGCCACCCCGCTCACCGCCCGGAGCCGGTTCGCGATAGGCCGCGATCCAGTGCGCACATTGTGGATCATGGTTCATCAATACATCAGCGCCACGTACCGCCTGCATCAGCGCCGTGTCCAGCGGGTTGGTGATCGCCGAAGTCATGCCGGCGCCGATCGCCATGCTGATGAAAGCAGGATTTAGTCCGTGGCGATTGGGCAGGCCGAAACTGATATTGGATGCACCACAGGTCGTGTTGACTTTAAGCTCGGAGCGTAAGCGGCGGATCAATTCCAGCACCTGCATAGCGGCATCAGCCATCGCACCCACCGGCATGACCAGCGGATCGACCACCACGTCACAGGCGGGAATACCGTGGTCAGCAGCACGGTTGACAATTTTCCTGGCCACCTCGAAGCGCACGTTGATGTCATTGGAGATACCGTTATCATCGTTGCAGATCGCAACGACTGCAGCACCGTATTTTTTAACCAGCGGCAGCACGCGCTCGAGTCGTTCATCTTCGCCGGTGACGGAGTTCAGCAGGGCTTTTCCCTGGTACGCTTCCAGGCCTGCCTGCAGGGCTTCAAATACAGAGGAATCAATCGACAGGGGTACATCGGTTAGCGACTGCACCAGGCGGATAGCCTGTGCCATCAGTGCGGGTTCGTCAGCCAGCGGAATGCCAGCATTGATGTCCAGTACGTGTGCGCCGGCAGCGACCTGGGCCAGTGCATCTGCCTCCACCCGGCTGAAATCCCCTGCTTTCATTTCAGCGGCCAGCAGTTTACGCCCGGTGGGATTGATGCGTTCGCCAATGATAACGAAAGGGCGCTCGAAGCCCAGAATGACGTCCTTGCTGGCGGAACTGATGATGGTATCGGTCATTGACATATTGCCTTCTTTAGTGCCAAAGCGGGCTGCAAAACCAGCTCCAGCGGCTGATCACTGGTAAAGCGGTAGGCGTATTCCAGTCCGAGGTAGTCGGCGTGCCTGCGCGCCATGGCCTGTAGTTCTTCTGATTCCGTTTGCGCCAGGTACAGTACCCGCGTGTAGTTGTGGAAATACATGGGTAGCAGTTGTGGTTGCCGGTCCAGTCCCAGCCCTCTGACGACCAGGCGCTCAAAATGGCGCGCCAGGAAATCAGTGAGATAGAAGGTACCCGGCTCTGCCCCCGCAAGCTGGTGAAATATCTCGCCCCCGGCATAAAACTCGTAACAGTGATTGCCGGGAATACGTTCAATCCCATATTTATCCAGTACTTTGTCAAGCTTGCCGCCGGTACCGCAATCAGCATAAGCGACAAATATCTTTTCGAAGCGGTCGGCCTGAGACTCAATTTTTGCTTGCACCGCAGCCGGGATATCACCCGGTGTATTGTGCAGGGCTGCTGGCAGGCATTGGAACTCTATGTGGTCCCACTGGTTCAGCGTCTTGATGCGCACCAACTCCCTCGCGATCGCACCACAGGCAATAACAAGAACTTTGGCCCGCATTTTGTGCTGACTCAGGAAGCCGCAGCGACCAGTTGTTTGGCAACTTCCACTGCGGTAGCTGCGTCCCGGCAATAGGCATCGGCTCCGATGGCCTCGCCAAATTCCTCGTTCAGTGGCGCGCCTCCAACGAGGACGAAATAGTCATCGCGGATACCCCTCTCTTTCATCGTATCAATGACTACTTTCATATACGGCATGGTGGTGGTCAGCAGTGCCGACATGCCCAGGATGTTGGCATTGTTCTCTTCAATCGCACTGATATAGGTATCGGCTTCGATATTGATTCCCAGGTCGATCACCTCGAACCCGGCGCCTTCCATCATCATGCCGACCAGGTTCTTGCCGATATCGTGGATATCACCCTTGACTGTGCCGACCACCACTGTGCCCACCGGTCTGGCACCGGTTGCAGACAGGATGGGCTTGAGCAGCGCCATGCCGGCTTTCATGGCGTTGGCCGACATCAACACCTCGGGTACAAACAGGATGCCGTCGCGGAAATCGGCGCCGACGATGGTCATACCGCCGACCAGGGCGTCTTCCAGCACTTTGGTTGCGCTCCAGCCCCGGTCCAGCAGTAGCTGTGTACCCTCGGCAATTTCTTCTGCCAGGCCATCATAGATGTCATCGTGCATCTGTTCGATGAGCTCACTATCAGGCAGCTCAGAGAGGATGATTTCGTCGTCGTCGTATTGGTCAGTCATCTGGTTTCCAGCCTTTTTAACAGTTTTGTTGCTTACTACTATTGCCAACGGCCATTGCCGGGGCGCATATCATCGTTACTCAAGCGGATAGGAAATTTATCACGAATCCGTGCATCAGCGACAGGATCAATATATTCCGGGTAGTGGCTGGACAGGACCTGCTTCACCTGCCGGTGCGCCAGTTGGTATATATCCTCTTTACCATTTGCCTCCCACTCGCCCGGAGTCCTCCGGTCGGCCACTTCGGGGTACAGGAACTCCGTCTGCATAAGTTCCAGGGTCTGGTGCTGATCCAGGAAATGACCTGTGCCGAAGACCGCATCCTTTATGACATCATAGGACAGCGTTTCATCGGTCACTTCGATACCACGAAGTAATCTCTGTATATTTCCGAGCATGTCGTTGTCGATCACCATGCCCTCGAATGACTGGCCTATCAGGCTGCCAACGATACCTGGATAGGCTGCCACCAGGTTGCCACCGGCCAGCGCCAGCGCAGTGCTGGTGATGGCTTTCTCATAACCTGCCTGGGCATCCATGGTCTTTGCGTCTGTCATGCCGCTGGCCGCACAGGTGATGAACCCGACATGGTTGCAGAGTTGAACGGATGCTGCAATGACCAGTGCTTCCTCGCCGCTGCCGCCACTGAATGCCCCGGTTCTGAGGTCAGAAATAAATGGCCACATACCAAAATTAATGACTGAACCCGGGCGCACCAGGTTCATGACTGCCATGCAGGCGAGGGTTTCAGCAAAACACTGTGCCAGCGTACCGGCCAGCGCGGCCGGTGAGGTTGCACCAGCCTGGGGTGCGACAGCCACATCACCCACCAGGCCCAACTCGGCCAGTTTGACCAGCACTTGAGCGTTTTCTTTCCCAAAACGTAGCGGTGAGACAATGGGGCAGCCGCCAAAGGTACAGAATGGGCGTCTCAGAAAGCCGCCTGCTTCGCCCAGATAGGCATCAAACAGGGCGATAATAGGTTCAATGTGGTCGACCTCGGCGATACCCAGCGAAAAAGGCTTGTGGGTGCCGGCCAACTCCGCGTAAGCGATATTAATATCATGTAAATAAATATCGTGACTGTATTCAGCGGCTATGAACGGTTGTCCAAATGAATGAATGTGTTCAAGGGTATCCGCCAGCCGGGCGGCATCGTAAAGATCAACCAGAGTGGTCGGTCGAAAAGACTGGCTATCATATTCGAGTATCGAGACAGCCTCGCCGGAAGTGGAGAAATATACTTTCTCGCCACTGATCTCCTTATCGAACCCCGGGTCGGGTGCGTAACACACATATTCCCTGGCCGAAACATCAATCAGGTCTTCGATCAGTGTACGGGGGAAACGCAGGCGATTGTCATCGCCGAGCACACAGCCGCCCGGCAGGGCGTAGTGCAATATTTCCGGTATCGGGTCGCCGATACCAAGATTTTCGAGCAGGTCCAGCGCCGTGTCATAAATGCGCTGGATATCGTGCTCGCTTAGCGGCTTGTATGCACCCCCCGGCATGCCGGGCTGAACGGCCTGTCCACGTACCCCTTTGGCACGTGCTGTACGGCGTGCCTGGCGGCCGCCGCTACGGCGGTGTTGAGCTGCTCTTGCGTTGGCTTCAGTCATTGTTTACCACCGGCTGCTGGCTATGCTCATCAGATCTTTTGGCAACAGGATTGGAAATCGTTCACGAATTTTCGCATCAATCGCCGGATCAATATAATCGGGGTAATGGCTGGACAGTATCGACTTCACCCGTACACCCGCCCGTTGGCGGATATCCGGTGAACCTGCAGCCTCCCACTCCCCCGGTGTGCTGCGGTCCGCGAGGGCGGGGTACTCGTAATCGGTGCGCATCAGCCTCAGGGTCTGATCGGCGCGCAAGAAATGGCCTTCACCGTGTACAACCTGCTGTATCACTTTATAAGACAGCGTTTCCTCATTGACTTCGATGCCGCGCACAGTGCGCAGCACCGCGCCCAGCAGGTCGTTGTCTATGACCATGGATTCCAGTGACAGGGCCATCAGGCTTCCCAGCATACCGGCAGATTCGGAGACATTGTTACAACCCGATTGTGCTGCCAGGGCGATGGTCAACGCCTTTTCATAACCGGCCTGGTAGTCGGGTAATTTGGAATCGGTCATGCCGGCACCGACGGAGCTGGGCAGGCCATAGAAATTCACCATTTGGGCTGCACCGGCGGACACCACGGCCTCTTCACCGCTGCCACCGGTGAAGGCGCCGGTGCGCAGGTCGGATACAAACGGCCAGGGCCCAACGATGACCGGGAAACCGGGTTCCACCATGTCAATCATCAGTAGTCCGGCCAGTGCTTCGGCCACTGACTGAACCACTGCGCCGGCCAGTGCCGCTGGCGCTGTCGCTCCCGCTTGCGGGGCGACAATTACCCAGATTGGTGCACCAATCTTAATGGATTCCACGCACACCTCACTGTTGTCCTGCCCATAGCGCAGCGGTGAGATGACGGGGCAACCGCCACCGTTGCAGAACGGTCGATCCTGGAACTTCTTTTTGCCGCCGGCAATCATGTACAGCATTTCCAGCGTGGGCTGTACGTGGGCTGCCCTGGCGAAGGTCAACTCTATATGCTTGCTGGTACCGGCTGCGCTGACGTAGGCTGTGTTGATGTCGCAACTTAACAGGTCCTGAATTTCGGTTGCGACCACCAGGCGCGAAAAGCCATGGATATTATCCAACCGGTCCACCAGGCGCGCCGCATCATAAATATCCAGTAAGGTTGAAGGGCGATAGGTGGAGGCGTTCGCATCCAGCATATTGACCGCTTCTCCGCCACCGTAGGTATGCACCCGGCTGCCACCGATTTCCATGTCGTGCTGCGGGTTCTGTCCCAGGAACTGGATGTTCTTGGGCGTGCTGGCGATCACATCTTCCACCAGTGCGCGTGGAAAACACAGTCGCCCGTGTTCATTGATTGAACAGCCCCGTTCCAGCGCACGCTCCCTGACGATGGGGATCGGGTCACCCATGCCGATGTTCTCGAGCACATCGAGAATGGTATGGTGGATCTGCTGCTCATCCGCCGTGGTGAGTGGCCGGTAACGGCCACCCGGCAGGCCCGGCCGCACTGCGGAGGTTACGGGTGGATTCTTCTGACGGTCTCTTCTACCTCTACGCATTGTGTTCACCATTGAATTTTGCCAGTGATTCTGTACGCCAACGTTCTGTGCGCTCAATATCGTTGAAGCTGAACAGATGAAAGCCGGGGATATCCAGTTCCGGATCATCCAGGTGGGGTTCAAGCCCGGCCAATAAATCATCCGGCTGATAAGGCCTGGTGCTGATGACCCGCCTGAGTAGCCCCTTCTGTTTTTTCAACATATTGACAGACTGTCCCACACCGATTCGCAACGACAGGGAAAGCAACTTGCCGACATCCGCCACACCCGGCAGGCCGATCCAGGCAGGCAGCGTCACACCGGCTGTGCGAATGCGTTTCAACCATTCGACCAGCGCTTGGGGGTCGAAACACATCTGGGTTACCAGGTAGGTTGCAAATGGTTGTTTCTGCTGGAGAAACTCCAGCAACTCCCGGTCATCGACGAGGGGATGACCTTCGGGGTGTGCGGCGATGCCGACATCTTCTATATTGTGTCCTATGTCAGCCATGTCCCGTAGTACAGCCAGTGCATTATCGTACTCTCCAGCCGGCTTCGGTGCGTCGCCGGCGGGGACAAATATGCTTTCAACCCTGGCAGCTTCAAGCCGGGCCAGTATTTCCCGCAGATGGCCCTTGTCCCGGATCATCCTGGCCGCAATGTGGGGGATCAGCTTTAGCTGCCTCTTTTCCGGTAGTGCCCGGAGTTTTTCCACCAGTTCCAGGGTGGGCTCAAGACCCTTCGCCGGGGAGCAGGTGATCGAGACGTAAGCGTGCCGTGGAATGTGTACCAGCCGATCCAGGATCGTGCTGGTGGGAAACACTTCCAGGTAAGCCCGGCGCAAAAGGCCGGCCACTATTTTTTGGTTGTTGTTCATCAGCGAACAGAGCCAGTTTGTTTAGACATAATTCTACACCTGGCGGAATGGGGAAGTCTTGTAACTTCAAGCAATGCGACAATCGGTGCCGGCTTTTCTCTATGCGTGACGCATGTATTTTTGGTATCAAAATTATTTTTTCTGAATTTTTATGTTGCCTGAAGAGGAATACATGCTCGAAGCGTGGTATTTTCCGTGGGGAAAGGTTAGAGAAAGCACTTTAGAGAGGGCACCATGCTGGATTATTTTGCTTTAGGAATACTGATTTTTGTTGGTATTACACTATTCTACGGGGTCATTGCGATTCACGATATCCCCTATGAAATAGCCAAACACCGCAACCACCCACAACAGGACGCAATTCATGTTGCTGGTTGGATCAGCCTGTTTACACTACAAGTGATATGGCCGTTGTTATGGATTTGGGCCACCCTGTACCGGGAGGACCGGGGCTGGGGCTTTGGCGATGGTGAATCTCCCGAAAATCATGTCATGGCACTGGAACGGAAGATTGATGAGCTAACGGACAGGTTATCAGCGTTGGAAGATGCCCGGCCAGGGAAGGAGGAGGCTGAATAATGGATTTATTACTGATACTCACCTATGCCTCGATTTGTATCGTCATTTTCAAAGTATTTAATATTCCGCTGAACAAGTGGACGGTCCCTACAGCCGTTCTGGGTGGGATTGTTCTGATCGGAACGCTGATTTTCCTGATGAATTACAACCATCCCTACGCAGAGATCAGCCGGGAATATTTTGTGACCACACCTATCGTCCCGGCCGTCACCGGCACCGTGGTCGATGTGCCGGTAACCCCGATGGTCAATCTGAAAAAGGGTGATGTTCTTTTCAGGCTAGACCCGGTACCGTTTGAGAACAGGGTTTCCTCGTTAACCGCGAGGATTGTCCTTGCCGAAGCAGACGTGGAACGGGCAACAACGTTATTAAAGACCAGGAATATCAGTCAGCGGGACGCAGACGCGGCGTTTACCAGGCTTGAGAATCTGAATGGCCAGCTGGCCACAGCCCGCTTTGAACTGGACCAGACTGTCGTTCGTGCTCCGACCGACGGTTTCGTGGTGCAAATGGCGTTGCGACCGGGCATGCGGGCAGTATCGTTGCCGTTGAGGCCGGTTATGATCTTTGTACACAAAGAGAGCAAGTATTTCGTCGGCTGGTTCCGGCAAAACAGCATGCTGCGCTTAACGGTGGGTGATGATGCTGAGGTTGCATTTGACGGGATACCAGGCAAGGTGTTTTCCGGCACGGTGGAAAGGGTGTTACCCGTCCTTGCAGAAGGCCAGGTGCAGGCCAGCGGTAATTTATTGAATGCCATGGCGGCCCCATTCCCGGGACGAATTCCGGTTGTAATCAAAATTACCGACCCGCAATTTGAGGCCTATCGGGATAAGGTGCCTGGTGGTGCCTATGCACAATCTGCTATTTATTCGAAGTACTTTAAGCATGTTGCAATTATGCGCAAGGTATTACTGCGTATGTCAGCCTGGATGAACTACCTGTTCCCGTTTCACTGACACAGGGTGAGCTACCCGCAGCCCGCCCTGTACCGCACCAGAATCTTCCATTTGCACCAATATGGTGCAATCTTTTAGGCTGCCGGTAGCAACCTGAATTCGGTCTAATGACTGTGAAAGCCGTTTTGCAACGCTGAATGATGTCATTCGCCCTTAAACATGTGCTGGCGTGATTCCTGCATATAGATACGCAAGGCGTAAATCTGCAAGGAATCAAACATGCAACTGGTCACCGCAATAATCAAACCATTCAAGCTGGATGATGTTCGTGATGCACTGTCGGAAGTCGGTGTTAGTGGAATTACCGTCACGGAAGTCAAAGGTTTCGGGCGGCAAAAGGGCCATACCGAACTCTACCGGGGTGCGGAATATATCGTGGACTTTCTTCCCAAGATAAAACTCGAAACAGCGGTCACGGACGAACTGGTGGAAAGGGTGGTTGAAACCATCGTGCAGTCAGCGTCCACAGGCAAGATTGGTGACGGTAAAGTCTTTGTACATAAACTTGAAGAAGTTGTGCGTATCCGCACCGGCGAAACCGGCGCCCAGGCGATTTAGAGGGGGATCAGATATGCAAAACCAGATTTTTGAACTGCAATACGCGCTTGACACCTTTTATTTGCTCATTAGTGGTGCACTTGTCATGTGGATGGCGGCTGGCTTCTCATTGTTGGAATCCGGACTTGTTCGTTCCAAGAATACGGTTGAAATTCTCACCAAGAACATTTCGCTTTACGCGGTGGCCTGCATGATGTATCTCGTCAGTGGCTACGCATTGATGTATGACGGTGGGTGGTTCCTGCAGGGCATTGAGGCGTTTAGCCTGGACCAGGTGCTGGCTGATTCGGCTGCGGCAGGATTTAACGGGGATGGGGTGTACTCGTCTGCTGCGGATTTTTTCTTCCAGGTGGTGTTTGTCGCAACCGCCATGTCGATCGTGTCGGGCGCGGTCGCCGAGCGGATGAAGTTGTGGTCGTTCCTGTTGTTCGCCGTGGTCATGACCGGGTTCATCTATCCTCTGGAGGGGTCCTGGACCTGGGGTGGCAAGGATGTATTCGGCCTGTTCAACCTGGGTAAATTGGGTTTCAGTGACTTTGCCGGCTCTGGAATTGTACATCTGGCAGGCGGCTCGGCCGCCCTTGCCGGGGTACTGCTATTGGGTGCGCGCAAGGGGAGGTACGGACGTGACGGGCGTGCCATAGCCATTCCCGGCGCCAACCTGCCGATGGCAACGCTGGGTACATTCGTCCTGTGGCTGGGATGGTTCGGTTTCAATGGTGGTTCTGTTCTCAAGCTCGCGGATGCCAGTAGTGCACATACGGTCGCCATGGTATTTCTAAATACCAACATGGCAGCCGCTGCCGGCCTGGTCGGCGCACTGTTACTGGCGCGGGTTATGTTTGGCAAGGCCGATCTGACCATGGCGTTGAATGGTGCACTGGCGGGATTGGTGGCCATTACCGCCGAGCCATCCACGCCCACTGCACTCCAGGCATCGCTGTTTGGCCTGGCCGGGGGGGTGTTGGTTGTGTTTAGTATCCTGGCGCTGGATCGCCTGAAAATTGATGACCCCGTGGGTGCGATCTCAGTACATGGTGTGGTCGGATTGTTCGGATTGCTGCTGGTTCCGCTAACCAACGACAGCTCCAGTTTTACAGGCCAACTGGCCGGCGCGGCAACTATTTTTGGCTGGGTGTTTGCTGTCAGTTGGGTTGTCTGGATGGTGCTCAAGGCAACCGTTGGTATCCGTGTCGGCGAAGAAGAGGAATATGAAGGCCTGGATATCGGCGAATGTGGTATGGAAGCCTACCCCGAATTCACCTCTTCAACGTAGGGCGGACATTCACGTCCACCATTTCTGCTTCAACGTAGGGTGGACATTCATGTCCACCATTTCTGCTTCAACGTAGGGTGGACATTCATGTCCACCATTTCTGCTTCAACGTAGGGTGGACATTCACGTCCACCATTTCTGCTTCAACGTAGGGTGGACATTCATGTCCACCATTTCGGACGTCCTCAAAGCATGGTGGCCAGGCACACGCCGACCCGGTGGACATGAATGTCCACCCTACGGCGCTGCATGCGCCATCATGTAGGGCAGATCAGGTGCAGGTACATCCTTGATTTCTTCAAGAAAGGCACGGGCTGCCAGTGATAAATGCTTGCCCCGCCTGACGACGGTCCCGTAAGAGCGCTGGGGGAAATAGCGGCTCATGTTCCTGACCACCAACGGGTCTTCCTTGCGCAAACAGATGCCGGTGGTGATGGAAACGCCGAAGTCCAGTTCCACGTAGCGCTTGATGACTTCCCAGCCACCGACTTCAAGCACCACGCTGAACGCCACACCGTGCTGCTGGAAAATCCGGTCCACCATGCGCCAGGTGGTCAGTCTGCGCGGTGGCAGGATTAAACCGTAAGGGGCGATATCCTTTAGCTGGATATGTTTTTTATCAGCCAGTGCGTGGCCCAGCGGCATGATGAGTGCGGGGTCGAAGGAATACATCGGCTGGTAACTGATGTCGCTGGGGATATCGAGCATCGAGCCGATAGCGAAATCGACTTCGTCCTCACGGATCATCGCCAGGCCGTCACGGCCTGTGACGTTGCGCAGTTGCAGGTGGATTTTTGGGTGGTGCCTGCGAAAGGCAGAAACCAGCTTTGGCAGGATGTACATGATGGTTGATTCACCGGCAGCGATGACCACTGTTCCCGACTCGAGATTCCCCCTGACCTCCTTGTCGAATCGCTCCCCCAGGCCATCCATACCCTCCACCAGCGGCCGCGCCATTTCGAGCAGTTTTCTGCCGTCCGGTGTGAGTTGAATGCGTGGGCCGCGGCGCTCAAAAAGAACGATATTCAGGTCTTCTTCAAGCGCCTTGATTTGCAGACTGATGGCTGATTGGCTCAAAAATAGCTCATCTGCTGCATCGGTCATTTTGCCCGTGCGGGCCACCGCACAGAAGGCTCTGAGTTGTTTTAGCGTGTTTCCTCTGTAGTACTTTGTGACTTTGTTTTTCATATCAATAAGTTAGATTATTAAAAATATTAATAATAGATATTGAAACATTTATATTGTCAAAGATAAAGCCAATTGGGTATTCTTGGACAATGTACTTATAAAATCAGGATGCTATTGAGATGATTCTGCCTGCCATGCGAGGAGATTTCCCGGAAGTTGAATTGATCCAGCCACTGGCTGGTAGTCAGGGTGAAATTCTGGCACCGGAGGCCATGGATTTTCTTGCCCGTCTGGCAGACAGGTTTACCCCTGAATTAACGCAATTGCTGGCGGCACGTAAAAAACGCCAGGCTGAGTTTGATCAGGGCGCGGTGCCCGGTTTCGACCCGGATACCGCCCAACTCCGGAAAGGCGACTGGCAGGTGGCGGCAATCCCTGTTGAAGTTGCAGATCGCCGCACCGAGATTACCGGGCCGGTCACCCGCAAGATGATCATCAACGCGCTGAATTCCGGCGCCCAGGTCTACATGGCGGATTTTGAGGATTCCACCGCACCGACATGGAGCAATGTCATTGGTGGCCAATTGAACCTGCGCGATGCCATTCGCCGGCAAATTGATTTCAGCACAGTGGCGGGAAAACGTTACGCGCTTAACGATAAGACTGCAGTGCTGATGGTCCGCCCGCGCGGTTTGCATCTGCCGGAACGTCACCTCAGGCTGGCTGGCCATCCGTTGCACGGTGCGCTGGTCGACTTCGGATTGTACCTGTTCCACAACCATGCGGAATTACGCAAGCGCGGCAGCCGGCCATATTTTTATCTGCCCAAGCTGCAACACCACTCAGAGGCCGCCTGGTGGGAGAAAGTCATTGCCTGGTCTGAACGGCACCTTGGTCTGGCGCACGGCACGGTACGCGTCACCCTGCTGATTGAAACCTTACCGGCCGTGTTCCAGATGCACGAGATTCTGTACGCGCTGCGGGACCGGATCCTTGGCCTGAACTGTGGCCGCTGGGATTACATTTTCAGTTATATCAAAACATTCCGTAACCACCCGGACCGCGTGTTGCCCGACCGTGACCAGGTGGGTATGACGGTGCCGTTCCTGGCCAACTATTCAAAATTGTTGATCCAGACCTGCCATGCGCACGGCGCTTTTGCCATGGGTGGTATGGCCGCGCAGATTCCGATCCGCGGCGATCAGCAAGCCAATGCGATCGCCATGGAAAAAGTCCGTGTTGACAAGGAGCGCGAAGCCGGGAACGGCCATGACGGCACCTGGGTTGCACATCCGGGGTTGGAGTCTCTTTCG
This sequence comes from Oceanospirillales bacterium, assembly GCA_003233115.1. Taxonomy (GTDB): domain Bacteria; phylum Pseudomonadota; class Gammaproteobacteria; order Xanthomonadales; family SZUA-36; genus SZUA-36. Next base: position 7,035 of record QIKV01000163.1, on the reverse strand, counting down.
AGAGCTGAGTTTGACAAGGTTCTCAAGGGGCCCAACCAGATTGACCGGAAGCTGACGGATTTCACAGTGAATTCCCAAGACCTGATCGCACCCAGTGAGGGCACGATCACCGAGGCCGGCGTCCGCAAAAACATCCGGGTTGCTATGCAGTATCTTGCGGCCTGGTTATCCGGCAACGGCTGTGTGCCGATCGACAACCTGATGGAAGATGCTGCAACCGCAGAAATAGGCAGAACCCAACTGTGGCAATGGGTAAAACAGGGTTCACGACTGGATGATGGCCGCCATGTCACCCAGGCCTGGCTGGATGGTTTGTTTGGGGAAGAAAACTCACGGTTGGTAGCCGCTGCACAAGGCACCGCAACCACGGCCATTGACAATGCCACGGCCCTGCTACAGGCAATGACCCGTAGCGATGAACTGGTGGAGTTTTTGACTTTACCGGCTTACCGGCAATTAGACGACTAATTTTAATAAATCCTGCACCGAAGGAGAAAGTTATGAACACGCACGCCAATTTACGCAATGACTGGGAAACCAACCCCCGTTGGAACGGTATCCGCAGGGACTACAGTCCGGAGGACGTAACACGTTTGCGTGGCACCGTACGGGTGGAGTACTCACTGGCCAAACACGGTGCTGAGACGCTTTGGCGCCAGATGCATGCACGGCCCTATGTCAATGCGCTCGGTGCGTTGACGGGCAACCAGGCCATGCAGCAGGTGAAAGCCGGATTAAAAGCCATTTACCTGTCCGGTTGGCAAGTTGCGGCCGATGCCAACCTGGCCGGCCAGATGTACCCTGATCAATCGCTGTATCCGGCAGATTCGGTGCCTGCCGTGGTGCGGAAAATAAACAATGCCCTGCTGCGTGCCGACCAGGTGCACCATGCTGAGGGTGATGATTCAGTCGACTGGATGGCACCGATTATTGCCGATGCCGAAGCCGGCTTCGGCGGTGTGCTCAATGCACATGAGTTGATGAAGGCCATGATCGAGGCCGGTGCCGCCGGTGTGCACTTTGAAGATCAATTGGCCTCGGCCAAAAAATGCGGCCATATGGGTGGCAAGGTATTGGTGCCGACGTCTGAAGCGGTGGCCAAGCTCTCCGCTGCCAGGCTGGCGGCCGATATTATGGGTGTTCCCACCATCCTGGTGGCGCGTACCGATGCCATGGCTGCTGCGCTTTTAACCTCCGATATTGATGAGTATGACCATGAATTCGTCACGGGTGAGAGGACCGTGGAAGGATTCTTTGAAACCCGTGCCGGCATTGACCAGGCAATTTCACGCGGATTGGCTTATGCGCCTTACGCAGACCTGCTGTGGTGTGAAACCGGCAAGCCGGACCTTAAGCAGGCGCGGAAATTTGCTGATGCCATCCATGCCAAATTCCCGGGCAAGTTGCTGGCGTATAACTGCTCACCATCTTTTAACTGGAAGCAGAACCTCGATGACGAGACTATCGCCAGATTCCAGGATGAACTCGGCGCGATGGGCTACAAGTTCCAGTTCATCACGCTGGCAGGTTTCCATGCCCTGAATCACAGCATGTACGAGTTGGCCAAAGGCTATAAGCAGAGCCAGATGAGTGCTTATGTTGAACTTCAGGAAGCGGAGTTTGCGGCTGAAGCTGAAGGCTATACAGCCACCAGGCACCAGCGTGAAGTCGGTACCGGTTATTTCGACGCCATCACGCAAACGCTGAGCCAGGGTAAATCGTCCCTGTCTGCGCTGTCGGGTTCCACCGAGGAAGAGCAGTTCGACGAAGCCGTATAACGGAATCCGCCGTAGGGTGGACATTCATGTCCACCAGGCCCATGCCATTCTCAAGGGAAATCATTTCAGATAGCGTGCGCTTCGGGGAACGCAGGTGGGTACGGACATAGCGACCCGGTGCGCTTCGGGGAACGCAGGTGGGTACGGACATAGCGACCCGGTGGACATGAATGTCCACCCTACGCCTCTCCAAATTTGGTTTTTTGGTTGAATTTGGGTGATTCTGTTGTTGCCCAGTCCTTTGGGTAAAAGCCTTTTGCCTGGTACCTGTGAAAACTGCTATACGGCCAATCTGCAGGATTGTTGCAATGGCCATGTTTTACCGGATTGAAATGAAGGTAATCCAAGTGCTTTGCAAAGTCCCTCTCGCTCCGAATTCGGTGTTCCCAAAATCGTCGTTGCCATATTGATGATTCCCTGCGTTTCTTTTTTGCGACAGAAAAATCGTCGTGTCCTGGAAAATAGCTCTGGCATTCCCGGGATACATATTGTTTGATGAGCTTCCAGCGCATTGAAAACTCAGCATCGTTGTCCGGGAGAGTCCAGACACAATGCAGATGATCCGGCAATAAAACCCAGGCGTTGATCTTGAAAGGAAGGACTTCGCCGGTTCTTATAATTGATCGCTGCAACGATTCGCGAAATTGCTGTTGGCAAAATATGGGTCTTCGTTTGAACGCAACGACAGTAAAGAACCACGTGCCGCCTGGAGTCTGATCACGACGATAATTAGGCATGCATCAATGCTGCACCATCAAATTTTCCTTTGCTGCAGCAATAACAAACAATTTATGTAGGAAAATTGATACGTAGGGTGGACATTCATGTCCACCGGGCTGCTATACAATCTGGAGGCAAAGGGTAAATGTACTGTTTACCGTTCTCCGTAAATTTGCGTTCTGGCGTGGTGGACATGAATGTCCACCCTACGAGGTTGGGAGGGTGTTTGAACGGTGGACATTCATGTCCACCCTACGAGGTTGGGAGGGTGTTTGAACGGTGGACATGAATGTCCACCCTACGTTGGGAAAATATATTTTACGCTGCCGCGACGTGGATCTGTTCGTTGAAAAGATCATCGTTGGCGGCTCTAAGGGCCTGGCGGCGACTGTCGGCCGCGACCGTGCATTTGAAAGCAAAATCTTCCTCTTCCAATACGCGCGCGTGCCAGCGGTAGCCGAAAAATCCTGGTTTTATCCCGAACAGGACGACAAGCGCTGCCAGCAATACCATCTGGCTGATGGGGCTCGATACCCATGTGCCGGCCAATTGGGCAATATCGAACATGATGGTGGTCGTGACCACCAGAAATACCGTAGTCACGCCTAATCCCCGGCGTACCGCCCATACGGAAGGCGCCAGGAAAGCCAGCCAGGAAAAACCACGTCGCACGGCTTGCCTGCCGTACTTGGGATGTTGGTATATGTCAAAAACACGCATGGATATTCTAGTAAACCTCCGTCACTCAAGAGCAATATTGCCCATACATAAGACGCCAGGAACCGTGCATTAGTTCCTGCATCTTTACGCCCATTAGCCTGCATATTGCGCCAGCATCAGGGATACTGGCGCAATATGCAGGCTAATGGAATTTTTCCGGTACCGGATTGGGGTCCGGCATGACGTTCTGTGTCCCGTGAAAGAAACCATTATCCCCGTAAATCACAAGCATAAATAGTGCCTTTTGTCATGGCTAAACGTTTAATATTTATTAAGAAAAAAATTATCCCACCCTTCGTTTACAGATCTGAGTAGAGCCAATTTCCAGGCCTGCTCTGATGAACTGGATCAATCGCACTTCACCGGGTGAACGGCGGGAGGCAAGCCTGCGTCCTGTATCATTTGTTGTACGCGTGGATCGCACCTGAACTTCTTGGCACCGGGCTTTCTGATTGATCTGATCCAGGGAAGCAAAAATGGCAGATCGGTGGCTTTTTCAAGTACTTTCCACGCGCTGTCAATTTCTTTCAATTCAGAAAATATCATGATCAGGTCATAATCATAGGACAGTGTTGGAAACGTCGGGTCGGCAAATTCGTTTTCTGACCAGGTCAGCATGGTCTGGATTGCGGATGCCCTCAGTACCGGGTTTTCCGTCTGGCACAGGTCCAGGTAAACTTGCGTGCTGTTTTCAGCTTTATTGAGTGCAGTGACCAGCCTGTCAGCATACTCGCCGGCGGTGCTGCAATCGCCGTTCATGATGGAAAGGTTTACTATTGCGCCCAGACCATCGGGGAAATCGGGCGCAAAGCTCAGTACGTCGTGGGCAACAGTCAGAGCTTTATCACGGAAGCCCTCATTTTCAAGTGTCGAGGACAGGTTATATCCGATGATGCGTGAGCGTGGATCCAGAACCCAGGCTTTCTGGTAACTGACCAGTTCGCCCTCCGGGTCGCCCATTGCGCCGAGTGTTGAGGCGTACCACTGGACCGCCGTTGCGTAGGATGGATTGATTGTCATTGCCTGCTTGAAATAGTTGGCAGAGTCACGGTAACGGAACTCGGATGCCGCCACCAGACCAAGGGTGGCAAGTGCTTCGACATTTTCCGGGTCGAGAGACAATGCTTTGTTGGCGGCCTCAGCAGCTAAGGGTGAGGTTTCTTCGGAACTCAAGCCCGTATAGCCGCTGATGACCCCCCAGGTAATCGCCTGACCCGCCCAGGCCTTGGCGAACTTTGGGTCCCGCTTTACAGCAGTTTCAAATTCCTTGATCGCGTTTCTCAGGCTGATGGCCGTGCGTTCATGCCATAGCGACATGCCTTTGAGGTAGTGCTCATAGGCTTCAATACTATTGGTGCCGGTCAGATTACCGGCAGCGCCGCTTTCCAGCTTCAGTGAAACCTTGAGAGCATCCGCGATAGAACCGGCGATCTCATCCTGGATAGCAAAGATATTGGTCAGTTCACGGTCGTAGTTGGCCGACCACAGGTGAAAACCGTCATCGGCCTTGATCAACTGTGCGGTCACACGCACCTGGTTGCCAGCTTTACGCACCGAGCCTTCGAGGATGTGGTTGACGCCTAATTCCTTGGCAATTCGCGAGATATTGCTTTTGCTGCCCTTGTAAGCGAAGGCAGACGTGCGGGCAGCGACTTTCAAATCAGGAATGCTGGCCAGCACATTGAGAATCTCCTCAGCGATGCCGTCGGAGAAAAATTCATTGTCTGCATCGGTGCTCATATTCACAAAGGGCAGCACGGCAATGGAGGCCTGCTCAGGGGGTGGACATTTAAATGGAATCTCCACCGCCGCCGGGCGTTTGATGCCTTCACGGTTCAGCACGGCCATCACCGCCGGGAACGGATTGGGGTCGAACTGGTTATAGGTCAGCCAGCTTGCCATTTGGTATGGCACACCGGATTCTGCATAGGGCTGTAATATGTCTGCGGCCTGCTGTTCTTCACCCAGCAGCTTCAAAATATGCCAACGTGAAGAGCGACCATAATCATCATTTGGGTCGATGGATGCATAGAGGGCTTGTGCATCAGCGCGACGATTTTCGGCACAGGCCTGGCGGGCCCGTACCAGGACGTCGTCATCCGGAGACAACCGGCTGAACCGATCTGCCAATCCCTTGCCTTCAAGGATCCGTCCGGCCCACATCAAGGTGCGGTGAGTCTGATACATCAGTCCATTGTTGTTGGGCCAGCGCTGTAGTGCCCGCAGCCCAAAATCAGCCGCTCGTGACGGGTCCGTCACACGGTATGCCGTGCTCATGTACAAAAGTGCAGCGAGTTGATCTGTCGCACCGCGCTCATGCCAGTATGCCAGTATGTCTCCGAGAAGAGCAGAGTCGGATGCCATAGCGGCGGCGTTGCTGAGCGCAAACCTTGCCGCTTCGTCATTTGGACGTTCCTGAAGATACTCGCGATAAAGGCGGATGGCCGCATGCAGGCGTAGCTCATTCAGTGCCTTGTAGGCCAGATACCCATTCTTGTCTGTCGAAGTGGGTGCGGTTGCAATGGCACGGTCAAGTCGCTCGTTGAGCTCAGCCAGCATCTGGTGAGGCTCAAGATCTGTCAGCCCGCTAAGTGTGCTCGAAGGGTTCAGTTGCGCTCCCCAGAAGTTGGCTGCACGCAAGTGTGCCGCGGCAAAATTCGGGTCGATGGCGCGTGCCTTTTCAAAATGTTGATAGGCCTTCTGGTAGAACCCTTCGCTGATTGAAGATTCCACAGACTTTAATTCAAGCGCCTGACCACGCAAGTATTCCTCATAGGCCTCTACCGAACGCGTACCTGCGTTGATCATGGCTTTCAGTGCTACCGGGTCCATCGTGGTCTCCAGCGCCCTGGCGATATTCAGTGCGAGGTCTTCCTGGATTTCGATCATATCGGCAACATCCCGGTCATAGTTTTCCGACCAGACATGAAAGCCGTCGCTGGCACGGATCAACTGCGCGGTAACCCGGATGCGCTTACCAGAACTGCGTACCGAGCCTTCCAGGATATTTGCTACACCTAACTCTTTTGCTATATCGGGCAGATCAAGCATGCTGCCTTTGTAGCGGAATGATGATGTGCGCGATGACACCAGCAGGTCGGGCGTTTTGGCCAGCGCATTGAGAATTTCCTCTGCCAGGCCATCGGCAAACCATTCCTGGTCTTTGGCCTGGCTGAGGTCGGCGAAGGGCAGGACAGCGATGGACTTTGGTGCGTATTTAGCTGTTGCTGCTTGCTCGTTCTCGTTCGCTTCAGGCACAGCCTTCGGGTCCGAAGGTGCCGGGGAGAAATTATCCCAGGCGAAATAGACCACCGCGATAAGCAGCACCAAAATAATCGACCGATCCAGCTTGTGGCCGGTTTGTGGTGTAATCGATTGACTACGGTCAACATCTTTCTCTTTCTTTATACCCTCCGGCGTCATTTCAAAGGCCCAGGCAAAAAACACCGCCAGCGGAAAGCCAATCGCCAGCGCCAGCATGAACACCTGCATCACCCAGTCCGGCGCCTGGATGTTTTCCAGCACCAGGTCGACAAATTGCATCAGCACCCAGGCGGCAATCACATAGGCAATACCCACGCGGAACACGTTGCGACGTTTTAATTCCTCAAAAAAGTTCATGGCCACAGGTTCATCTTTTCCAATAGCGCCTGGAAACGTGGGTTGTCATGCAGCGGCTTGTACACATCGATGCGCTTCATGTGAATAGCATAGGGGGCACCTGCTGCGAAGCCTTTTTCCAGGCTATCCAGTGCCAGCCCAGGCTCGTTCAGAAGCATAAAGTATGTAGCCTTGCCTGCCACGCCGTCGGGCAGGA
>QIKV01000188.1 GCA_003233115.1 Oceanospirillales bacterium | reverse complement strand
CCATAGCCGAGATTTTCCTGTTTGAGTGAGAAACCCGGCCCGGACGTTGCCGTCATGGACTTCACGCCGCCCAGTGAGCCACCCAGACAAGCCGCCATCGAGGCAATTTCACCTTCGACACGCGGCAGTTCTTTTGCCATGCGCTCAGCAATCTCAGATGACGGTGTAATCGGATAACCAGCAAACAGTCGGCAGCCGGCGGCAATGGCGCCCAGTGCACAGGCCTGGTTGCCTTGCAGGCTCTGGCGCTGTGGCAAATTTTGTAGGTTCGCAGACATCAGGCTCTTACCTCCGTACCGGTTACTGCCTGAACCGCTTCCAGAGGAACGGCGTCGACATGCACGGCGATGGCAAAATCCGGACACAGCCATTCGCAGACACGGCAACCGGTGCAAGCTTCAGGGTTCACAAGCTCAACGATTTGATGGTCATTGAGGGCCAAACAACGCTCGGGGCACATCTTCACGCAGATATCGCAGCTTTTACACCATTCCTCGGTGATTTCCAGGCTGACCTTGCGGCGCATTGCCGGGGCGGCCTGCTGCCGGATCCCCTGCCCGTTCAAATCCGCCGCTTGCAAATCTGGCTCATGGGGTTGTGAGGTCCAGGTCCGACCCGCCTCAAATGCCTTCAGATTGGTGTCCAGCGTCTTGGGCGGAACAAATTCCGGCAGTACTTTGAGCCAGTCTTCAACCGGGAAATCCATCACGGTAGACAACACACCCAGTAGAATCGTGTTGGCAACCCGTTCGTTGCCCAGTTCTATGGCCATGCCAGTGGCATCCGGTGCATAGGTATTGGGTACCTGTTTGACTATTTCTGCAACCGCATGGTGCGCGTAGCCATGCACCGCATCATGATGCCGGTCACGACATGAAAACGGCGGAACAATTCTCTTGGTATCTGAAATAAAGGTGCCGCTTCCCGGCTTCAGATAGCGCAGCCAACGCAGCCCCTCGGCCCATTCAAGGCCCAGCACTACATCGGCCTCACCCATCGGTATGGTCGGCGACCACACTTCCTCACCGAAACGGATGTGACTGAAAACGGAGCCGCCGCGCTTGGCCATCCCATGCACTTCGCTTTGTTTAACATGCAGACCCTGCATCTGGCTGAGCCGGGCAAGTATCTTGGACACCATGATGACGCCCTGGCCACCAACGCCGACGATCAGGACGTTGGTTGGCCCATTGACGACAGCTTTCATTTTACTGGCACTCATGTTGATTTCAGCTCCGCAGCCGGCCGGATGCAATCGCTGGGGCAAATCTGCACACATAAAGTGCAGCCGATACATGACGATTCATCGATCTTGATCTTGTGATGACCATCAAGCATTTCATCGCTCCAGGACAACGCCGGGCAACCGAGGTTCATACATGACTGGCAAGCGGTACAGCCCTCCGCGCGAATCTGAAATGCCGGCCCCTTGATCTTGACCGGGTCCAGTACACAGGGCCGCGTGGCGATGACCACCGACACGCCTTTGTATTCGGTCGCTTCGCGGATGGCCTGGTACAGCACACCCAGGTCATAGGAATCAACTTCCTTGAGCGACTTCACACCGACCGCCCTGCACACATCGACGTAGCTCACCTTATGGGTCTGTTCACCGCGCAGCGTTTTACCGGTGCCCGGATGGTCCTGGCCGCCGGTCATGGCAGTGGTGGAGTTGTTCAACAGCAGCACCGTGATGTTGGCATTGTTGTAGACGGCATCGATCAGGCCGGTGATGCCGCCGTGCAGGAAGGTTGAATCACCAATGGTGGCGACAATGGGTCTGGTTTCATTACCGGCCTTGGCAAGGCCGACGGCGGTGCCGATACTTGAGCCCATCGACACACAGGTATCCATGGCCTGTAAAGGCTGCATGGCGGCCAGCGTGTAACAGCCAATGTCACCCGCCACGCGGGCATTGAGCGCACGCAAAGCCATATAACCGCCGGTATGCGGACAGCCCGAGCACAGTACCGGTGGGCGCACCAGTTCATTGATTTCAATCACACTCTGTTGCTTGCGTGACTTTAGCAGGCCGGCTTTTGCAAATCCTTCATGTACAAGCTCGGGCGATAACTCACCTGCCCGTGGGAAAAATACCTTGCCTTCTACCTGGTAGCCCATGGCCGCAATTTCAGTTTCGAGGAACGGCTCAAGCTCCTCGACAATGATCACGCGCTCGACCGACTCACAAAATTCGCGCACCGCATCGCGGGGCAATGGGAATGATGCCGGCAACTTCAATATGCTCACACCCGGCAGGACTTCTCTTACATAGCTATACGACATACCGGCGGTTATTACCCCGACACTGCTGTCGCCTTTTATCCACTGCATCTTTGCAGACTGGCTGAAGTATTCCCCCAGCAGTCGCTCACGTTCAATCACTACCGGATGGCGGGCACGTGCGGTAGTCGGCAGGGCGATATTTCCCGGGTGCTCTACAAAGCCCCGGTCTTCAACTTCCTCGCGTTCACCGACCACCACCGGGCTGCGCGTGTGCGCAATCCGGGTGGTACTGCGCACGATGACCGGTGTGTCAAACTGCTCACTCAGTTCATAGGCCCAACGCGTATATTCGAGCGCTTCCTGGGCATCGGAAGGCTCCAGCACAGGCACGTTGGCCAGCTTGCCAAACAAGCGTGTGTCCTGCTCATTCTGTGAACTGTGAATTCCAGGGTCATCGCAAACGGCTAACACCAGTCCACCGTTAACGCCAATATAGGCCTCGGTAAGCAAGGCATCTGCCGCCACGTTCAAGCCCACGTGCTTCATTGCACAAAAAGCCCGCACACCGCCATAGGATGCGCCATAGGCGACATCCAGAGCGACTTTTTCATTGGTAGACCACTGTGCGTGCAAGTCTTCAGCAGGGTATTTCGCCAGGTTTTCAAGAATCTCGGTACTCGGCGTGCCGGGATAAGCTGCAGCAACCCGGCAACCTGCTTCCCAGACGCCACGCGCAATGGCTTCATTACCAGTCATCGGCCGCGCAGCATCCCCGGCTTTGGCGACGATATGTATTTTGTCGGACGATTTTGCAGGTGCCCGTTCCTGGATAACTTCGCTCATTTAAGCTGCTCCGGCCTTATGATACATAATTATACTATTTATTTTCTTTTTTGTATCATATTTAGACGAAACTTTCAAAAGAATTCTTTATTATTTTCTCTCCGGACCTGGTGCTCCTGCAATGTAATAATTACGGATTCAGTTAAGTGGACGCCTCAGTAAATCCACACGAATCGGTATAAAAAGGTGTGCGCCATCAGCACCCGCGAGTTGCGCAAAACGCTGCTGGACCTGTGCATATAAGTTTTCATCAAGCTCATGGTTGGAATGTGTGACGTTTATCACGCTATTTTCAAACTCAGCAAAACTTGCAAAGTCCTTCGGTACATTAAAAAACGTTTCTTCAACCAGCTCGAACAAACCACTATCCACCGCTTTTTTAACCGCATCAAACGCAGCTTCGCGAACTTCTTCCTCATCGTGAAACAAGCGCAGAATTTCATTAAAATCACCACTGAATATCGGCTCTGAAATATAAGCGAGGCCACCGGGTTTTAACACCCGTCCGATTTCATGCATCGAAGTTTCCATCAGGTCTATGGGGACATGGTGCAAAGACTTGAACATCAGCACTACATCAACCGAAGCGTCAGGCAATGGAATTTGTTGCGCGCCGGACAGTGCGAACGTGACATTGGGCAAATCTGTTATCTGCAGGTTTTTTCCATGCGCAATTTCATCAACTTCCAGTGCGGTAATTTTACGTCCAGCCCCGGATGTCGCAATGTCGCGGGTGATTTCAGCGTTGCCGCAACCCAATTCCAGGATATGCTTGCCATCAAGTGGCAACAGACGATTGTATATTTCTGATTCAGGACAGGTGATATCAATTGGGTGGTTAGCTATTTTCATTTCCATGGGCCTCTGGACCAATTCAGTGTGTTTTATTCAACCCGCATTGACAGGTCGGCCAGCAAATCAACTGGCATCTCTGCCAGGTCGTATATTGAGCGGTCACCAAACAGCGCATCGGGAGTATCTGCTGCCAGCGATTTAATTGTTCTGTCACGTTCTTCCAGCAGGTCGAGCAAGCGCCAGAAATACACCGCCAGCATGTAATAAATCCATTTTTCCACTGGCATGAACTGCGCTCTATTCTGCTCGAACAGGTTTAGCAATTCGGATTTTGCCTTTTCTGCTGTCAGCCAGGTGCCACCGGTTACCCAGTTGTTAACGCAAAACCAGCTTTGTGCCTGGCCCATGGCATCAACGGATAGTGCAGCAAGGTGCTGCCATAGTTTTACATCCTGTGACGGGTCGTCTGTAACAAAGATATGGAAATGCCCGTGTTCATTTTCCCGGCTATACGGCTTGGCATGATTGTGATAATAAGCGCGCAGGCCCAGACCGGAAAAATTCAGATTCCCGGCCGGGTACTTTAACCCCTGTTTGAACCTGTCTGGTTCCGCAAGGATTTCCAGCACCGGGTTTGACGCTAACCGGCCCATCTCAAGCAGGCTTTGGTACAGGCCTTCGATGGCGGCTTGCTCAGAGATCACGATCGCATCACTTTTTTGCTCGCTTACGTGCCTGGCCAACTGTGATCAGCTCAATCCACAGGGTGAAGTTGAATCGCCCAGGCCGCAGGGGTTGTCGTCCAACGAGCAGGGTGAGGTTGTATCGTCGAGGCCGCAGGGGTTCTCGTCCAGTGAGCAGGGCGATTCCAGGCTACAGGGTGCAGTCAGAGTATCCAGGTTGCGCAGGTAAGCCTCTATGGAACACGGTGAATCAAGGGTGCAGGGGCCTTTCTCACCATAGGCAGATTCAGCATTTCCACGTTGCTGTGGTTCTGCCTTGGGCAGGCTGTGACGGGTATGGTCAATAGCCACCGCCAGCGCCGCCAGGCCAATGACCGAAGCAAAAATTATCTTGTTTTGTTTACGTTTCATGCCTGTTCTCTGAGCGGCTGATCCATGCCGGTCAGGATGCGCAGATGAACACCCGCGATGGTACCGGTAAAACCCGCTACCAGCCACAGCCATCCGTGCAGGCTGCCGGAGGCGATGCCGCTGAACAGGGCACCGATATTGCAGCCAAAAGCCAGCCGGGCGCCATAGCCCAGCAGCAGACCACCAATGACGGAATTGACCAACATGTTTGCCCGTATCTTTTTTGCCGGTGCAAAACTACCGGCCAGCCCGGCAGCCAGCATGGCACCGAATATGATACCAAAATTCATGATGGACGTGACATCCGCCAGTACACTGCTGGCCAGTGCCTTTGCCGGATAGCCACTGCTCCAGTAACTGAGTGCGGAAATATCACCGCCAAGCGCACTCCATATTTTTGCCCCCCACAGGCCATAGGCAAAGGTAATTGACCAGGGGTGACCGGCCACCAGCAAGGTCACCAGGCTGAAGAATGCCAGGCCGCCAACACCCCAGCTTAGCGGCCAGGGTCCGTAAAGGAGTCGATTGTAACGACCACCTTCATATTGTCTGCTGATAACCGGAGTGACCCGTCCGTGGCGGCGCTTTTCCAGTACACGCACCAACAGGTACAGCGCCAACAAAGTTGTCAGTGTTAACAGCAATGCCGGCAGCCAGCCAAAGGCTTCGATCAGCGATATCCTGCCCAGGCTGGGCAGCTCCAGCCACCAGCCCAAATGGGCCGTGCCGACCAGGGACCCAACAACAAAAAATGCCAGTGTGACCAGCATGTTTACATGTCCGCCACCGACGGTCGACAAAGTGCCGGAACCACAGCCGCTACCCAATTCCATACCGATGCCAAACAGAAAAGCCCCCGCCAGCACTGAAATACCAACAGGACCCAGCGCCCCGACCACCGAGATGTCTGGAAAAAATCGCCCGAGTATTGGAAAAAACAGTACCGAAGCCAGCATAAACAGCAGTAGCTGGGCACGAATTCCCACCCCTTCACGCCGGCGTATAAAATTGCGCCAAACGCTGGAAAAGCTGAAGGCGGCATGTAACAGCGATATGCCCAGCCCAACACCCGTCAGGAACAGTACGGCCTGTTTCAAGCCAAACGTGAACTGCAAAAACAAACTCAGACCGAGTATCGCCAATACGGTTAACAGGACGACGCTACGATCCGGTTTGGGTTGCTGCCTGGGCTCGATCATTTAGTCATTTCTCTTCAATTGGGCGTCAATACCAGTCAATTGCAACCGCCAGTACGCCCGCGTCTAAGACTGATGATGAGCCGTCGACCCAGCCAGGCAATCAATGCAACGCCGACCATACCGCCAAGGATCAGCATTTCATAGTCTTTCAATTGACCTAACATGAGTTCAAGCGCCTTGCCGAAGTAGAATCCGGCCAGCCCGATAGCCAGCGCCCATAGCAGTGCGCCAATCGTATTGAGAATTAAAAAACGCAGCGGCGCCACCCCGCTTGCGCCGAGCACGAAAGGTGTAACGGTTCGAATGCCATACACAAAACGAAATCCGAGGATCAGCTTGTTCTGGTGGCTGTGCAATAAGCGCACTACCCGTTGACTGTGATATTTCAGTGTAGGCCGCGATGCGATGAAGGGCTGTCCCTTCCAGCGTCCGATGTGGAAATATAGCTGATCCCCAAGCAGCGCACCGGCGAAGGCAGCAACCACAACCCCGGCAAGCTTCAGATAGCCCTGGTTAGCGAGGAACCCGGCGATAACAAGCACCGCCTCACCTTCAAAAAAGGTACCAATCAAAATTGCTGCGTAGCCATACTGTTCAATCAGGCTCTGAAAATCCATGTACTGTACTCGTTACAGAACTTGTTTGTTCTGCAAGTTTTTAAACCCGTTTCCAGCAATTTTCCTGGTAGTTCACTGCATTACCTGAAGTATCCGGCGAGCGAACTGTGAAGGTGTACCAATTTTGAATACCGGGGACCGGGTGCTACTTTACTACACCCCCGTTATGGCCGACAGCCCAAACCAGCCGAAGCCAATGTACAACGCCGCGCCAATGGTGCAAAATCCCGCATGATCAAACACCCGCTCAGCGATCACTGCAATGATTGGCTCGCTCACTCACACAAGGGTAGGAAATGGACGTTATCGTCATCAATGGCGGCAAGGCTCTAAGTGGCTCGGTAACCACCAGTGGCTCAAAAAATGCGGCCCTGCCACTGCTGTTTGCTGCACTGCTTGCAAAAGGAGAGCACAGCTTCGAGAACGTTCCACAACTCAAAGATATTGACTCCACCGAATTGCTGCTCAACCACCTGAATTGTGAAACCTACAGAACCGGGAACCAACTGAAAGTTACCGTCAATGAACCCGGAGAACTGGTGGCACCCTATGACATCGTCCGTAAAATGCGCGCCAGCATCCTCTGTCTCGGCCCCCTGCTGGCCCGCCATGGCAGGGTCAAAGTCAGCCTCCCGGGCGGTTGCGCGATCGGCTCCCGGCCGATCAACCTGCACATTGAACCATTGCAGCAACTCGGCGCTCACATTGAAATTGAGAATGGCTACGTTTTCGCTACGGCCAAAAAACTGGTGGGAGATCGCATCGTGTTTGATTTCGCCACCGTCGGCGGTACAGAGAACATCATGATGGCAGCGACGCTTTGCCGTGGCACCACGGTACTGGAGAATGTGGCCAGGGAACCTGAAGTTGTTGATCTTGCCCGTTGTTTGCGCAGCATGGGTGCAAAGATCGAGGGTGAGGGAACCAGCACGATTACTATCGAAGGCGTCGATGAACTTGAGCCTGCGGCGTATAGTGTCATTCCGGATCGTATTGAGGCTGGAACTTTACTGCTGGCGGGGGCTATCACGGGAGGCGATGTAAAAGTTGTTAAATGCGTGCCAGGGGATCTCTATGCCCTGATCAATAAACTGGCAGATTGCGGGTTTGAAATTGAAACCGGAGAGGACTGGGTGCGGGTCAAGCCATGCAAGCAATGGCGTGCTGTTGACCTGGATACGGCACCGCATCCGGGTTTTCCGACTGACCTGCAGGCCCAGTTCATGGCCCTGATGACCCAGGCCAATGGAACATCGGTGATCACGGAGCGGATATTTGAAAACCGCTTTATGCATGTGCAGGAACTGGCACGCATGGGCGCTAACATCACACCGGAAACCCAGGTGGCCGTGGTGCACGGCAACAAGGGTGGTCTGAGCGGGGCTCCGGTCATGGCGACAGACCTGCGCGCCAGTGCCTGCCTGATCCTGGCGGGTCTGGCCACCGAGGGAGAAACCGTCGTCAGCCGGATATATCACCTCGACCGGGGTTATGAGAATCTGGAAGCCAAGCTGGCAGGTCTCGGCGCCCGAATTGAGCGCCGTTCACTTTGATGGCAGAAAATCTGTTTTAATTGACGCAAGCTTACATCAAGGCCCAGGGAGCGATTTCATCTTAAACCCAAATGAATGAGTGCTTGTAAAAAAGATGGGCAACGAGCCACCACAGGTTGACCCGCTGGAAACACTGGTGCGCGACAACATCGGCTGGATGATCAGTGTCGCCCAGCGCCTGCTGGGTGATCGCGCCCTGGCAGAAGATGCCGTTCAGGAGGCCTTCATTTCAGCGTTTCGTGGCCTCGACGACTTCGAAAACCGTGCCAGTCTGAAAACCTGGCTACACCGCATCACCATCAATGCCGCGTTGATGAAACTGCGCAAAATCAAGCGCCGTTCAGAGCAATCAATTGATGGTTACCAACCGGAATTCGATGAGTATGGATGCCGTATCGAACCCCCCTGGAAACATGTTGAAAGTGTGGAGGACATCCTGGAGAGTGAACAGCGCCGCACCCAGGTGCACGCGGCGATTGATAAGTTGCCTGGCAACTACCGTATCGTTTTACTGCTCCGTGACATCGAAGGATATAGCACTGATGAAGTTGCGCAGATGCTGGGTCTATCCGGGAGCAATGTAAAAATTCGCCTGCACCGGGCGCGTGCTGCGTTGAAAAAACTAATTGAACCCCTATTACGAGGTGCAGAATCTATATGAAAAAGCGTGAAAAAGCCGGAATTGGACGCCGACTGAAAGGTTTTATGCTAAAGCGCGTGCACGGAATGATTACCTGCAGGGAGTTCGAGGAATTTATCGGCAGCTATCTGGATGGTGAACTTTCCGACCGTGAGCGATCCCGCTTTGAGAGGCACTTGCGCATGTGCCGTGAATGCCGACAGTACCTGCAAGCCTACCAGCAAACGATAGAAATCGGCCGTGCGGCATTCTCCTCGCCAGATGAACCCGTACCCGATGATGTGCCCGAAAGCCTGATTGACACTATCCTCAAGCTTCGTGCAAGTAACAAAACGGGTGGGTGAAATAATTTTCTGTCCATCGAGTGTAACCAATTTGAGTCTCTCTGCATCCAAGGGGCAACAACCACCCCGGGACACAGGTCCCACCACAGCAGGAGATCTACATAATGAATATTAAAGCAGGTGTTATTGCAGGTTTTACCGCAACCGTCGTCTTGTCAATATTAATGGTCATGAAAGCCGGCATGGGCATTATGCCTGAACTCAACGTCATTAAAATGCTGGCCGGCATGATGAATGCACCCCTGATCATGGGTTGGGTCGCCCACTTCGTAATCGGCACGTTCGTGTGGGGCATACTATTTGCTGCACTGGAAAGCAAACTCCCCGGCGGAACTATGAAGAGCGCCATTATTTTCTCTATCGGCGCCTGGTTCCTGATGATGATCGGTCCGCTGCCAATGGTAGGCGCAGGCCTTTTTGGTCTGAACATGGGCATGATGGCACCTGTAGCTACCCTGGTACTACACCTTATCTGGGGCGCTGTACTGGGTTGGACCTACAAGAAAGTAGCCGGTTAATCACCAATCGAGAGCGTGCCAGAAGCGATTAAGGCACGCTCTTTTTTTTACCAAACGACTTATCCAGCGGAATGAGCAAAGTCACGATGAACGAAGGTACGGTAGCAGCCAGCACCCAGATAAAGAAATACTGATAGCCAATGAGTTCCTGCAACCAGCCACTGAACATGCCGGGGATCATCATGCCCAGCGCCATAAATCCCGTGCTGATCGCGTAGTGCGCAGTCTGGTGGACTCCATTTGAGATGTACAGCATATACAGCATGTAGGCGGCGAAACCGAAGCCATAGCCAAACTGCTCCACTCCAATCGCGAGGTTGATGATCACGAGGTTTTCAGGAAGCGTGGTAGCAAGAAAAATATAGACTGCATTTGGCAGGTTTATCGCAATAACCATCCACAACAGCCAGCGTTTCAAACCATGTCGGGCCGCCAGGAAGCCGCCCGTCAGGCCACCCAGCACGAGCATCAGCACACCGATGGTTCCGTAGGCGAAACCGACTTGACCCGTGCTCAGAGCCAGGCCGCCGAGTTCAGGTGGATCCAGCAAAAAAGGTGCCGACAATTTCACCAGTTGGGCTTCGGAAAACCTGAACAACAGTAAAAAGGCAAGAATCAAACCTATTTGAGGTTTATGGAAAAAGCTGGCAAAAGTCTCAATGAAGCCCCGGAAGACCTCTGCGAAGGTAGTATGGAGCTTCGGCACGTCTTCGGCAGGCCGCGGCAGCGCAAAGCGGTGCCAGACGAAGAATAAAACAAACAGGCCCGCGAGCAGGTAAAACGTAATGGCCCAGGCCTGGCTTGTACCCGGCGCCAATGAAGCGCCGGTCAGTACCACCGCTTCGGTGCCCCGGGCACTCATCACATTCTCCAGCGCGCCGGCCAGGATAATAAGCAGCCCCTGCCCGGTAATCATCGCAAGCCGGTAAAAGGTGCTGCGAACGCCAACAAACCACGTCTGATCGTGCCTGGAAAGCCCCAGCATGTAAAAGCCGTCAGCGGCAATATCATGCGTCGCTGAGCTGAATGCCAGCAGCCAGAGGAAAGCCAGTGATCCACGCAGGAAGTTGTCCGCCGGGATCGTCAGTGCTACACCACCGAGGCCTGCCCCGATCAACAATTGCATTGCGACAATCCAGGCCCGCCTGGTCTTGACAATATTGACCAGGGGACTCCAGAACGGCTTGATCACCCAGGGCAGGTAAAGCCAGCTGGTATAAAGCGCTATTTCCGTGTTCGAAATACCCAGCCGCTTATACATGATCACCGACACGCTCATCACGACGACATAGGGTAGCCCGCTGGCGAGGTAGAGGCTGGGTACCCAGGCCCAGGGGTGGTTTGAGCGACTGTTCTGCGGCACTCGCACCAGGGGCTAACGCTCGCCCGGCGCGAGTGCCTGGCGCAGATGCCCCTGCACCGAGTCGAGCCGGGCCCTGGCCGCCTGGGGTGAAATGCCCAGGGACTGTACAACAACGGCTGTTTTGACTTCGCCATCACAGCGCTGCAACAGTTCACCGGCTTCACGACGGCTGCGGCCAGTCAGTGTTGCGACGATCCGCTTTGCCCGCTCGCTTAGTTTCGAGTTGGTGGCACGCAGATCAACCATCAGGTTGCTGTAGGTTTTGCCCATACGCACCATCGCACCGGTGGTGAGCATGTTCAGCACCATTTTAGTTGCCGTGCCGGCTTTCAGGCGGGTAGAGCCTGACAATACCTCGGGGCCGACGACGGGGATAATATTCAAATCTGCGTGGTGCGTAAGTTCTGCGCCCTGGTTGCAACTGAAACCGATCGCGAACGCGCCGCTCCTGCGGGCATAGTCAAGCGCCCCGATGACATACGGCGTGCGCCCGCTCGCCGCGATGCCGACCACAACATCAAGATCGCCCAGTGCAAGTTTTTGCAGATCTTCCTGCCCCGCGTCACGGGAATCCTCAGCCCCCTCAACCGCGCGCACAAGCCCCTCCTGGCCGCCGGCAATCAAGCCCTGCACCAGTTCCGGTTTGGTGTTAAAAGTTGGCGGGCACTCTACTGCATCCAGGATACCCAGTCGACCGGAGGTCCCGGCACCGATATAAATCAACCGCCCGCCTTGGCCGAGACGATCGGCGATAATATCAATCGCCGCAGCGATCGCCGCCGACACAGCCTCCACCGCGAGCGCAACCCTGGCATCCTCTGAATTGATTAACTGTACTATCTCAAGTGCGCTGAGACTGTCGAGTTCCACGCTCAAAGGATTGCGCGCCTCGGTGGTCAATTGCTCAAGGTGCAGGGGTTCAAGTGAGTTTTTAATTGAGTCCGCCATGTCCGTCATCCAAACAGTGAGTGCTATGTGCTCACCTCACCGTCAATCCAACTGCGATACAGATTCAGGTCATCGTCAAGTTCAATAAAATTAGCCTTATAGCCCGGGCGAATGAAACCTACAAAATTTTCAAGACCCAGTGCATGGGCTGGATAACTCGAAGCCATGCGCAGCGCTTCCAAAGGATCAATGCCTGCGAACCGGACCGTATTTCTGACCGCTGAGATCATATCCAGATTGGAACCGGCCAGGCGGCCAGAAGCCGTCCGGCAGCCGCTACCGGTCACTTCGATCTCAACGCCATCGAAGTTGAATTTTTTATGCGCTGTACCGACTGCCGCCATCGCATCGGTTACCAGTAGCATACGGCCTTTCCGCTTCGCGGCAACGGCCACAGCAAAAGACGCCGGATGCACATGATGACCGTCGGCAATAACCCCGCACCAGCTATCCGGGGCTTGCAGCGCAGCCCCAACCATGCCCGGTGCCCGGCTTTCCAGTGGGCTCATGGCATTGAACAAATGGGTAACCCCCCGCATGCCAGCCTGCAATGCCTCATGGGTCTGTTCATACGTCGCTTCACTATGGCCGCCGAAAACCAGTACACCCGCCTTGCTGAGTCGTGCAATCATCCCCGGCGTAGTGAGTTCCGGGGCGATGGTCACCAGCGTGCGGCCCTTATCCAGTGAGGTCAGCAACTCAAATGCAGCCTCATCGATACGGCGAAACCTGCCGGCATTGTGTATGCCCCGCCTATCAGCATTGAGATAAGGCCCTTCGAGATGAATACCCAACACCCCGGGAACTCTGCTGGCTATAGCTTGCCTGACCGCCTCAATCGCCTGCGTCATGGTGTCCGAATCACTACTGATCAGCGTGGGCAGGAACCCGGTCGTTCCAAAGCGTCGGTGCGCTGCTGCAATGTTGCGAATCGTATCGATGGTAGGTGCATCGGTAAACATCACGCCACCGCCACCGTTGACCTGTATATCGATCAGGCCAGGTGCGAGGATGTGGCCGTTCAGGTTCCAACTGGCATCAAATACGCCATGGATATCCTGCTCTGGCAACAGCTCAATGATCCTGTCGCCATCAAGCACCACTGCCAACCCGTGGTGCAACTCATCTCCATCAAATACAGGGCCATTAATAATCGCTGATTTCATAGCGGCCTATTCACTTCACCGGGAACTCCAGGGCCATCTTCTACAGGCCAAAGCAACTGGATCGACCAGCCCGCAGCCCATGTTAGCAGGGAACCGACCGCGGCATACCATGGCCAGGACAGGTCGGTACCAACCGCAACACCTGCCAGTCCTGCAACACCTGCGATAAAGCCCAACAGGGCAGCCGGCTGTTTTACCTGGGGGGCGGATACCGCCAGCAGGAAAAGTCCGAGCACCGGTCCGGCCGTAAATCCTGCAATTTTCAATACACTGAAGACCGTGCTTTCAGTTGTGCCGACAACTCCCACCAGCGTGGCAATCGAAACTTGCAAAATGCCAAACACGGCCGTTGCCGTCCGTGCAGCCCGTAGTTGCTCATATTGGGAAGTTTCACTTTTACGCAGCGGCAGCCAGATATCATTGATCCACGCGGTCGCCGAGGAATTGAGCGAACTGGACAGGGTCGACATGGCTGCTGCGAAAACCGCTGCCAGCGTCAGGCCAGCCAACCCGACCGGCATGTAGTTGACAATGAAGTAGGCAAATAGCTGGTCACCCCCTCTGCTGGCCAACGGGTTCTGGCCCTGCAACTGGGTAACGAGTCCGGCCAGTGCGATACCAATGGATAAAAATACAGCAAACTGCAGAAATACGATCAGGCCACTGAACGCCAGACTAAGGGAGGCATCACGTTGATTTCTTGCGGACAGATAGCGCTGCACCATGAGTTGATCGGTACCGTGGGTCGCTGCGGTCAGAAATGCGCCGCCCACCAGGCCTGACCAGAAGGTCATCGTGGGTTTGGTCAGGCTGAAATCAAAATCGAACATCTGGAGTTTGTCGGTCTCTGCGGCAAACTGCAGCAAGCCCGGCAATCCACCCGGCAGCTTCATGATGATAATCGTGAAGGCGGCACCCGCACCCAGCATATAGACAGCAAACTGAAAAGCATCGTTCCAGATGACCGATCTTGCACCACCAACCAGCGTATAAATAACCGTAATCAGGCCGAGCAATATCACCGCAACTGTCAGGTCCAGTCCCAGCACGATCTGCAGTACCAGCGCAGTCAGGAAAAGCCTCAGTGCGTCACTCAGGGTGCGTGTAATAAGAAACAGTACGGAGGTCAATCTCCTGCTCAGCTTGCCAAAACGCGCCTCAAGCACCTGGTATGCGGTAAAGGTCTCGCTACGAAAATAGATCGGCAACAGCACGTAGACAATAAGTAGCCGGCCAACAATATAGCCAATGGCAATCTGCAGGAAAGTCAGGTTTCCATGGCTGGCAGCCGGGATGCCCGGCAAACTGAGAAAAGTAACCGTGCTGGTTTCCGTTGCGACAATCGACAGCAACAAAATGCCCCAGGGCAGGGAACGGCTGCCAAGAAAATAGTCTGTTGAAGTGATTTGCCCGCGCCCGATCCACAGGCCAAAAGTCAACACTGCCAGCAGGTAGATGATTACAATCGTAACGTCCACTGCATTGATGTTCAGTGCAAAATTCATGTTCTGAATCTTAACTTAGAAGAAACCGGGGAATTATTTTTTCTCTCTGCAATTTTTTTCTTCCTGTCTATGATAGATGGTCAAATAATCAGGTAGACCTGTCGTGAATTTTGTAACCATTCGATCATGGGTGAGTAGCGTTAAGCCCGCCGGGCTGTTGATCGCCGTGATGCTGGCCGCGGCAGGGTGCGCTACACAGGACAAAGTGGTGCTGGCATCAGCCAACCAGGACACACGGATCAGGGTCGTGGTGCAGGCATTCCAGATGCATTTTCTGCCCTGGCAGGTAACCGGCGAGTTCACTGCGGACACCGTCGCCGTTCTTTACGCCTTGCTGGAAAAATACTACCCGTCAGAGCTCGGGCGTTTACTGCAGGGCAAGTAGGCGATTGGCACGTGCCCGGTGAGGCCTGCCAAAATCTCGTAACCGATCGTGCCGGCACACGCTGCCACCTCGTCTACACTCAGGTGTTCTCCCCACAACTCCACCGGGTCGCCAATATTTACATTTTTTTGGCCGCTGAGGTCTACCGAAATCATGTCCATTGAAACCCTGCCAGCCAGCGGTACACGCTGCCCGTTGACCAGAACCGGGGTGCCGCTGGCTGCGTGCCGTGGGTAGCCATCAGCATAACCTATTGGAATCGTTCCAATGTTCGATTGTTTTTTAGCTACCCAGCCATGCCCATAACCTATCCCTTCACCTGGCATGACTTCCTTCATAGCCATAATGCTGGATGTCATGGTCATGGCAGGAATCAGGCCTGTATGATCACTGCCAAATGACCCCAGCGGGTTATTGCCATATAACATATAACCGGGCCTGTTCCAGTCAGCGTGGGATTCCGGCCAGGACATGATGGCCGCCGAATTCGCAATGCTCAATGGCAGTTTGTATTTTGCCGCATATGGACGAATCTGCTTGACCTGCTGCCTGGTCAACGGGTTTTCCAGGTCATCAGCACAGGCCAGATGCGTGCACAGGACCATGTCCTGCTGCACATTCGCTGCTGCAGACAATGCGGCAAAGACGCTATCAAGCTCTGTTACATCCAGGCCAAGACGGTGCATGCCGGTGTCTGCTTTTATCCACACGCGTACCGGCAGATCTGTATCCGACTGCAACACCCGGTCGACCTGCTGCCGGTCGTGCAGCATGAGCCAAAAGTCCTTTGCTGCGGCTTCCGCGACATCGGCAGCAGCGGTGCTGCCCTGCAGCACCAGAATTGGCCGGCTGATACCGGCATCCCGCAACTGCACGGCCTCATCAAAAAAGGCCACCGCAAATGCCGGAACCCTGGCCACATCGCAGGATTGCAATGTACCTGCAACCTCGACCATGCCATGTCCATAAGCATTCGCCTTGATCACCGCCAGAATTTTTGATCCGGGGGCGTACCGGATAGCGATTGCAAGATTCTGTGCAATCGCATCCAGTCGGACGATCGCTTCTGTCGTACGCATTAAACTGCAGTCCTGGAAAATTCAAATCCTGAAAATCGTAACTGAAATCCAGCCGCACATACAGGTAAACAATGCCGGTTAACACGCACTAATCGGTACTCAGCGTGCCTGACGGCGCTTCACTTACTACATAACCATCAAGTCGCTGCAACCAGCCGGGCAGCCAGCGTGCCTCGTTCCGTTCCGGCGGGGATAATTTGACCCGCAAACTCAATCGTCTGGCAGCGGCGCGGCTGAACACTTCTACCAGGTTCTGCGCACCCTTGCGCAACTCGGGCATCGTTTCAAGCACCTGGATCAGGCCCCAACCCTGCAACTGGTAGCGCTCGCGGGGATTATCTCCCAACCCTTTAAAATTGTAATAATCAATAACAGCAAACAACCCCTGGGCGGTTCCTGCCAGCGCTTGCAACAACGCGGTCAAACGCTGGTATTGTTCTGCCGGCAGCGCCAGGTTTTGCCAGCGTTGCTCGAACGTTGCAACAATAAACCTGGCCTGCAACGGCCTGGTCGCCTCCAGCCATTGCCGCAGTTCGGTCATGTCAGCCGTAGCCCGGGCCTGATCGAATTGCTGTTTATCCGTCCAGGGCGCGTCAAATGGAGTCAGCCTACGCAGCCACTCAGGTTCAGGCAAATTGTCCGGGCTTCGTTGCCGCACAAACGCGACCATGTCCGGGAAGGTTTCATCAAAAGGCGCATCAACACCGGCGGGGAACCAGATAAAATGGCCGATCCCGAAGGATGGGAAATCTTCACCTTCACCCCACCAGGTCAGATAGCGCGGCTGGCCCGCTGCTTCATTTTGGTAAATGCGCGCCGCAATCCGGTCAAAATCCGTATCGCTCAAATCGGGCAGCTTAAATTCAGCCCTGCTTATTTCCCTGCTGCGCTGCACGGTCAATGCCAGCGCAACAATCACCAACAAGCTGATCAATGCCGTTATGACCAGTCTGTAATTCATGTTGGATCCGACCGGCTCCCAGGTATCATACTGTTTGGTAGTACAGGTTCTGGGGATGGTTTGCCTGTGCAAAAAAGAACCAGCGTTCCAGCAGCAGGCCGACGTATTGAAACAGGAACGCCGCCAGCAGCAAACTAATCGCTGGCGCGCCAACTCCGATTCCGAAGCCAATCAACACCAGTGGGACAGGGAATACCAGTACCAGGAAAAACCATTTGATGAATTTGAATTTGCGCGGTGATGCAGCGTGGAAGTATTCACGGGTATTAAATGAACCACCCATGGCACCCTGGGATTTTTGCTCAATGCGGGCGTGGCGGATTCCAATGGCTGTCTGCAGCGAGGATTTGTGCCTCAGACGTGCGTTGCGGAACAGGCTTGCGCTGCGTGTCACCAGGGCAATGCCGGTCAAAATAACCGACCAGCCAGCAAAAAACCAGGTCATGCCGGAACCCTGCCAGGCAGCCAGGACGGTCGCGAGAAGAAAACCCGATGAACTGCCCAGCAGTGTGTAATTGATAACCGTTAGCGGCGTGGCCCACTCCTGCAGCATCTTGATGCAGGCGTAAATCATACCGGTGAACAGAAACAGCGTAAAACACAGCAAGGTCGCAACGATACCAACAACCAGCGACAGGTCTATTTCAATAGCATTGCTGAAGGTTACCAGCACCGGGTTCCAGCCAAGGTAGTGAATCAACCCCCAGATCGCTACCACGAACATAAAAGCCGGCAACGCAATCACTTCGCGCGACAACCAGGAAGTACGCCAGCGGGCCGCCGAGCGCCAGGCGCGCTCCGGGCGGCCGAGGTGAAAAAAGGAACTCACCAGGCCCGCCACCAGCAACACCAGCACAAACAGGCTGCCAAGCGCGTAGAAGTGCACGGAGTCCTGTTTCGGCAACAGCTTGAAAACCGAGTATAACTGCCCGGTGAAGAGTGCCAGAAACAACCCCTGGCCGGCACCGATCAGGGTGGTGAGAAAGATTACAGAAAATGCAGGATGCATAGGATACGCTCCTCTACCAACTGGTGGTTTCGTCGAGGGTCGGGTCGCCAGGATCCGGCATCGGTTTCTGGCGTTCCTTCTTGAGTGGGTTATCGGCGCGGATCAGCTCATCCTCGTGGATGGTAATGCTGGTCTTGCGCCGTGGCAGATAGTGGTTCGCCGGGCGGGTACCCCATTCCGGCATCAACTGGTAGCCGCCTTGTTCGCGTATTGCCACGGCAGGTTCTGAATCTGGATCGTCAATATCTCCAAACAGGCGCGCATTGGTCGGGCAGGCCAGTACACAGGCTGGCTTGCGTTCAGCCTCCGGCAGTGCTTCGTCATAGATTCGATCCACACACAGGGTGCACTTCTTCATGATCTTCTGCTCTGCATCCAGTTCACGCGCGCCATAGGGGCAGGCCCACGAACAATAGTTGCAGCCGATGCACTTTTCGCTGTCGACCAGCACGATGCCATCCGATTCACGCTTGTAGCTGGCGCCGGTCGGGCAAACCGGAACGCAGGGTGGATCTTCGCAGTGCAGGCAACTCTTCGGGAAGTGGACGGTTTCGGTATTAGGGAAAGTGCCCACCTCGAAAGTCTGGACACGGTTGAAGAAGGTACCGGTCGGGTCTTTGCTGTACGGATTCATGTCAGACAGGTAACCGGCCGTACCGGAAGTGTTCCATTCCTTGCAACTGGTGACGCAGGCATGGCAACCCACGCAGACGTTCAGATCGATAACGAGTGCCAACTGGGTCATGACTTCTCCCCATTGCCGGCAAGATAGGTCAACCAGCGCCCACGCTTCCTGTCAGTCGTCTGGCCCGGCACCGGGTGCAGGGTATCAAACTGGGGTGAACTGGCCTTCGGCTCAGCAGCGTCAGCCGGGTAAATGCGCACCTGCACATCGTACCAGCCGGCCTGGCCGGTCACCGGATCCGAATTGGAGAGGTGTTCACCTTCACTGGACGGGGGTAATTCCTCGCTAATGAGATGGTTGAGCAGGAAGCCCTGCTGCGCCTCGTTGGCATCACCATCCAGCCCCCAGGCCCCGGATGCCTTGCCAATGGCGTTCCAGGTCCACACCGTGCCGGGCTCCACGGCCTCCGAATAGCGGCACAGGCAACGGACTTTGCCGTGCATTGATTCGACCCACATCCAGCCACCGTCTTCAATTCCCGCTTCGCTGGCCGTGCGCGAATTTACATGCAGGAAGTTGTAGGTATGAATCTGCCGCAACCAGGCGTTTTGCGAATCCCATGAGTGGTACATCGCCATGGGCCGCTGGGTAATGGCGTTGAGCGGATATTTGTGCAGATCGGATTGCTGCGCTTCCAGCGGCTGCGAATAAAACGGCAATGGGTCAAAATGTGTTTCCACACGCTTGCGCAAGTGGTCCGGCGGTTGTTTGGTGTCCGACTTGCCCTGCGCTGCGAGGCGGAACTTTTGCAGCACCTCGGAATAGATATGGATATTGATGGGCTCTGTATAGCGCAGTAATACGTGGCGCTTGGCCCATTCCAGGTAGCCCTGGTTCCAGTTACGCATGTATTGATAGGACTTGGGCAGTTCATACTGAAATACACAATTATTTTTCTCGTACATCTCCCATTGCTTGGGGTTGGGCTCACCCTTCATGAATTTCTCGCCACCCTTGCCGCGCCAGCCGGCTAAAAAGCCGATGCCGGAGCCCGGGGAAGTCTCGTAGTTAACCACAAAATCCGGGTAATCGCGGAACTTGCGGCTGCCGTCGGCATTGATGAAAGCAGGTAGCTTGAGGCGCGTACCCAGTTCGATAATGACCTCCTGGAAGGGCTTGCACTCACCCGTAGGTGGCAAAACCGGGATACGAACGGAATCCACCGGGCCTTCAAATTCTGAAATCGGGCGATCCAGCATGGACATCACGTCATGGCGTTCCAGGTAGGTGGTATCCGGCAACACCAGGTCTGCATAAGCGACCATCTCCGACTGGAAGGCATCTGCAACGATGATAAAAGGAATCTTATACTCGCCGTCCTCGTCTTTGTCGTTAAGCATACTGCGTACTTCGGCGGTGTTCATCGACGAGTTCCAGGCCATGTTGGCCATAAAGACCATCAGGGTGTCGATTTTGTAAGGATCGCCGCGCCAGGCGTTGGTAATCACATTGTGCATCAGGCCATGCACCGACAGCGGGTATTCCCACGAAAAGGCCTTGTCGATACGCACCGGACTACCGTCGTCGTTGACAAACAGGTCGTCCGGATCGGCAGGCCAGCCCAGTGGCATGCCATCCAGTGGCGTATTTGGCTTCACAGCACGTGGGTCATTCGGTGGTTTGGCGCACGGTGGAATCGGGCGCGGGAAAGGTGCTTTATGGCGGAATCCACCCGGCCGGTCAATGGTGCCGAGGATGCTCATCAGAATAGACATGGCACGTATGGTCTGGAAACCGTTGGAGTGTGCCGCCAGACCCCGCATGGCATGAAAGGCCACCGGGTTGCCGGTGACTGTGTCGTGCTCAACACCCCAGGTATCGGTCCACGGAATTGGCAACTCGATTTTTTCATCGCGCGCGACAATGCCCATTTCATGGGCCAGACGCCTGATGGTGTCAGCGGGGATCCCGGTAATTTCAGAGGCCCACTCAACGGTATAGTTCTTGACCCGATCCACCAGCAACTGGAAAGACGGTTTGACCGGTGTGCCGTCGTCCAGTTTGTACTCGCCTAACAGGTACGGGTCAGCACCCGGTGTATGGGTAGATATCGGCCTGTCCGACTCGCGATCCCACCAGAGCTTGTTCTGCGGGTCAAAACAGCCTTCTTCATAGGGCACTTCATAACGCACGAACATACCGTATTCCGTGGAGTCCTCATCCATATTGACCAATTCAGGCGCATTGGAATAGTGGGTGAGAAAATCGCGGTCGTAGAGGCCCTGGCGGATAATTTCGTTGGTCAGCGCCAAAAACAGTGCACCATCGGTGCCGGGCTTGATGGGGATCCACTCATCTGCAATGGCGGAGTAACCGGTACGCACCGGGTTGATGGAAATGAACTTGCCGCCCTGGCGCTTGAATTTGGAAAGCGCGGTCTTCAACGGGTTGGAATGGTGGTCTTCTGCGGTACCGATCATCACGAACAGCCTGGCGCGCTCAAGATCGGGCCCGCCGAACTCCCAGAATGAACCGCCGATGGTGTAAATCATGCCGGCGGCCATGTTGACGGAACAAAACCCGCCGTGGGCCGCGTAATTTGGTGTGCCAAACTGCTTGGCAAACATGCCGGTCAACGCCTGCATCTGATCGCGGCCGGTGAACATGGCAAATTTTTTCGGATCAGTTTCACGCAGGTGGGCGAGGCGCTCTTCCATCAACTCAAACGCCTTGTGCCAGGAAATCTCCTCAAAATTATTATCACCACGATCACTGCCGGCCTTGCGTAGCAACGGCTTGGTCAAGCGTGCCGGTGAATACTGCTTCATGATGCCACTGGAGCCCTTGGCGCAAATTACACCCTTGTTGAGCGGGTGGTCCGGGTTACCCTCGATGTAACGGACTTCACCATCGCGCAGAGTGACGCGAATACCGCAACGGCAGGCACACATATAACAGGTCGTGTTTTTGACCTCTATGCGGGCGTTTTCATCCAGCTTCTTCGACAGTGGGTCATGTAATGGCTTGGACATATTGTTATCTCTGGGATGCGATCCTGGGCACAGCTTAGTACATTATGATATATGAATATACAAAAGATGAAATGATTCGAATCAGACTGTTAGACACAGAAACGTCCTCGCTATGGCAGATCGAAGACCAATGAACACCTTTTTCCAGAAACCTGGCTATGAATTCCAGCGGGTCAGTCTGGCAGGTTCTTCAGGACGGCTTCTGCCAGCGCTACATTCTCGTCACGGTATAACCTTGGCTCACCTTTAAGGTTAAAGGAAACGGTGAACTTGAGATTTCGCACCAGGACGTTGAGAGCGTTTGCATAAGATACAAACGTTTCTCCAGCGATCTGGTTCTCACTCCTTGTAGTTTCAAATCTGGCAGCATCTCCCAGGCCGGCGATGCCCTCGAACTGCATGCCCCCCGCCAGCAAGTTACTCATTGCGCCGGTGACCATCTTGGCACGCGCCGGATCCACATCTGTTTTACCCCCGGCTTTCTGCTTCTCGATCTCGTCGTCGATCACCCCCAGGTTCTCTGCGACTTCCTCACCGGTCTGATTCGAATAGCTGTTTTCGAAGCTGCTGCGGGCGAACTCAACTGTTTTACGGGTGCGAAGGTGCCCCAGCGATGCCTTTCCGCCATCCCACGAGTAACTGCATATACCCACGATAACGCGCTGTTTGAGTATCGACGGGTCTACGCCCGCCACCTCAGCCACCGCACCCGGTGTCAATAGTTCACAGGGCTGTTTGGTGATTTCCCGAGTGAACAAGGTACCCGCAGATGTGGTCGGGGGATTCTCGTCCACGGCCCCGGCTGTTGCGACTGATTTTGCTTCAGTTGCATTACTATCGCCGTTGCAGTCAACCAGCAAGCCCATGAAGAGGAGAACCAGGATCGTGCGCATCATATGTACCAGTATAGCAGCTTGAATGGGCCTCACAGGCTCATGCAACACGCGCCAGGGCGGTACTGAAATCCTTGTGCACCTGAGGGCTTCATTTCCCGCAGTTGGAGTTTAGATCCAGCCGCAGAAGAAGGTCCGCAGACTTGCCGAATTCGTTGCGCATTCCCTCGGCCTGGAGTTCGGCGACGAGGCGCGGCCCGGCGGGTGATCCGGGGGGGGATGTCTGCACCACTTTAACCTGGGCGGACCCCCGGTAGATGTCGGGGAAGCTGCCCATGCGGGTGTACTCTATCGACGTTTCCAGCACCCCGGTAGCCGCGGTGATTGGCGGGATTTCCACCGACACTATCCGCCCTGCCCCGACGATGGAGGTGGCGTCGAACAGGCGCAGGCTGAGTCCCTGGTCTGCCTGACACCTGGCCAGGGCCATAGCCGTCCCGTCTCGCTCGTTGCCGGCGAACTCGTCCTCAAAATCACCGGAAACGCGCCCCCAGAGGAAGCGGACCCCGTCCGGGCCCAGCTCCTGCCCGGCATCTTCGGAGAGGTAGGCGGGGTGGTCCCACGCGAGGCCTCGTGTCGAAACCGGTGCTTCCGTGACCGTTGCAGCTGTATTCAATGCCACTGAGTCGTTCGAAACGTCGTGCTGCTCCTCAGCCCCGCTGTCCGACGTGATGGTAAAACTCCAGCTATAGTCCTCCGTCAGAGCGTTCCCGTAACGATCCTCAATCCCTGCCCCGAGGACGGCCTGGTACCGGGCACCCGGCTCGAGCGGTGAGATTGGATCCAGCAACAGGGAGCGGCGAACAGGCCCCAGGCGTACATCGGCAGGTACTGTGCGGCCTGCTGCATCCATCAGCCTGACCCGCTCTGCAGGAATTTCCCGGGGCAGTTCACTTCCAACGAACACCACGATCTCCGTCGTGGGAGCGGCTGGGGTGTTCCCTGTGGGCAGGGTAGCAAGCACACGTAGTCCGGTCCTGAGCGTGAGCGTCAGACGCGCCTCGGATTCGTTGAAGCCATCACTCGCAAGGATGCGCAGCACCGGTTCCGGTCCTGGCTCGAGTTCGGCAGGATTGACTTCCAGCCCGGTCTCACGTGTGAGCGCTGCCAGCACCCTCCACGGGAAGGCCCCATCGGAGCTGTAAAGGATGGTGTAAGCCAGAGTGTCCGCATCCCCGTCCTCACCGGTCCATCTGAGCCGCACGGGTTGAGTCCATGTTTCGCCGGCTTTAGGGGCATCAAATGACACGCTGGGTGGATGTGAGCTGCGGCGCCGTTCACCGATCACGACCCCGTCCTTGCGCACGACCACGCGGTCGGCATCTGGGCTGGCCGGAAGAACCGCACGGAAGTACCGCCACTCAGCTCCATCGGCTAAATTTCCATCCACCGCGAGCCGTGCCTCGCCGAGCACGCGGCCATCACTGGCTTCGGCTTCGGCTACAGCAACAAAGACGGAGCCCGCTGCGCTGATGGGCCCGGTATCGGGTCGTTCCCACCGCCGGATGGGTGCAAGGATGGCCCGGGCGCCATCTGCTCTGATGAAACCGGACACCAGCAGGGCATCCGGGCCGGCCGAACCCGTTGGTCGGGTGGTCGTTGAACCCTGTTCAGGTGCGAGGTCCGCAGCCATAACATTGCCAATGAACAGACCCAGGGGCAGAGCCGCTGCGAACAGTGACCCCGGGTTCGCGGGTCTGGGTTCGAAAGCTACCCGGCCTCCGTAGGTGCCTGCATCTATGGCCGTCTCAATGGCGTCCTGGAGTATCCTGTAGCGATCACTTCGAATGAAGCCCTCGGTGGCACGCTTGGCGCATGGGAACATGAGTGGATAGAGCTGGCCGCTGAGTTCGGCGTTGCCGTCCGTGGAGGACTTGTTCCAGCCGCGTCGGCCTCCCCGCGCCATCCTGAACCCCTCAATCCCGGCCTGGATGCCCTGGGTGTTGGCGCACACGATAGCTCGCTGCGCATCATCCACCTCGGGCTCATGCCGGAGACCGAAGGAGTGGCCAAACTCGTGCGTGAGCGCGTTCGTCACATACGCGTACGGCTGAACCGCCATGTGCACCGTGCGGAAGGGAAAGACGTCGTGCCCCTGATCGCTTTCGCCGGGCATATAGTAGGTCGTTCCACCCCCGGACCACGAAGACGGAACCAGTGCCACAAGCGTATTGGCGTCGGTATAAGGACCGACCTGATCCGCGAAGATGCGAACCAGGGCCTGTAACGCCGCCTTCCTGGAATCATCCTGCATTTTCCCCCAGGATGCGTCAGGAATTCTGAGCATTATTCCAGCGATGTCCCACAGCACTCCCTTAGTCTGCCTGAACTCAGCCAGCATCTGCTCATCGAGCTTGATCTCGAAGTCGCGCCCCACCCGGGAGCGGGTCCCGACCACGGGGAAGTTCTGGGTAGTAACCAGCTCTGTGCGCTTTGCGAGCAGGTGGCCACTGGCCCGTTCAGCGGCCGGCACACCGTTGATCCAGCGCCCTATGCGGAGGAAGTAGTAATCGAAATTGAAGCTGGGTGAGTAGCGC
>QIKV01000031.1 GCA_003233115.1 Oceanospirillales bacterium | reverse complement strand
AAAATAATTTCTGTTTAAATTTGGAGTTGCTGAAAACCAAGCAAGGTACTTGCCCGATGAAATACCTTACATTAATTGTAGCCGCACTATTCGTGAGCGTCGCTCCAACTGTCCAGGCAGACAGCAACCTCCCCGGTTGCACCACGTCCCATGGCATCACGTTGCAGGTCTTAGGCTCCGGTGGACCCATTGCAGATGATGACCGTGCATCCACGGGATACCTGCTGTGGATCGACGGCCGGGCACGCTTGCTGGTCGATGCCGGCGGGGGGATTTTCCTGCGTTTTGGCGAAGCCGGTGCCCGCTTTGAGGACCTTGCACACATTGCCATCAGTCATTTTCACGCCGACCATTCAACCGATCTGATAGCCCTGCTGAAATCAGGGTACTTCTCAGCGCGGACCGACAGCCTGTCCATCAGCGGTCCGGCGGGTGGCGGAGCTTTTCCCGGCCTGGACGAATACCTGAATAGCTTGCTTGCCCCAGGCAAAGGCGCGTATGCCTACCTCGCCGGCTACCTTGACGGTAGTTCAGGGTTGGTTAAACTTGAACCCGGCGTCATCGACCCACAACTTCAGAAGGCCAGCCGGGTTTATGCAGGCCCGGCGGGCGAGTTGGAAATATCAGCGATTGGTGTTCCACACGGCCCGGTTCCCGCGTTGGCATATCGAGTCCGGATCGGGCAAAAAGTTATTGTTTTTGCCGGTGACCAGAATGGTAGTTCTGATGCTTTTCTGGGATTTGCCCGTGGGGCGGATGTTCTTGTCATGCACATGGCCGTGCCGGAAGGCATCACCGGTGTGGGTAGGAAATTGCACGCACCACCCAGTGTTATCGGAGATATCGCTGCAAAAACCGGTGCCGGAAAACTGGTGCTAAGCCACTTTATGGCACGCAGCTTGAGAAACTTGCAACAGAACCTGGAGATTATCCGCTCCAGGTATACCGGACCGCTGGTCAGTTCAAGCGATCTGCAATGCATTGGATTTTAAAACTGGAAACCTGCCTGGAATCAAGAAGGAAAGCAGTTGGATGGCACACAATGATGAAATAGACCTGGAACAAATGGCTCAGTCTGCCAAACGGGCCAGTAACCTGATGAAAACACTCGGCCACAAAGATCGCCTGATGATACTGTGTCACCTGGCAGATGGAGAAAAGTCCGTCGGTCATATTGCTGATTTACTTAAGATTTCACAATCTCCGCTGTCACAACACCTGTCACGGATGCGCAGGGAAGGCCTGGTGGAAACGCGCCGGGAAGCCCAAACGATTTATTACTCTCTCAAAAGTGGCGAGGCCTCAAGAATTGTAGAGGTTCTGTATGAATTGTTCTGTGCACCGGAAAACTGCAGCGCTTGAAAGCCCCCCGGAAGATGACGCGGCCATGGTCATTAGCGTACTGATCTCATTAAAGTTTACTTGATTTCTAGGCACAAGTACTTATAGTGGTGCTTCGTACATTAGGTTTTTATAAATTAAGTAAATATAGTGCATAAATGATATGCGCCGCTAATAGTATGCACAAAAAGCCAAATTACTTCAGGTAAACCAAAAGGAAAAGGAGCGCCAAAAATCATGCAGCTCAGAAAACAAAGTCAGCTGTTTACAGCCATAGCAACACTTTTACTCACCACCCCCCTATGGGCCACCAATGGTTATTTTACCCACGGCACCGGAACCAAAAACAAGGGTATGGCGGGTTCTGGACTGGCTATGCCCGAGGATGCGATTTCAGTTGCCAACAACCCGGCAGCAGCTTTGGCCACTGCAGGAAAATATGATGTAGGCATCGCCGTTTTCAGCCCGTCGCGCAGTTACAAGAGTGGCGACAGCCTGGCCAACGGCCAGGGTGGTGCTTTCACGATCGGCCCCAATGACCTTAAAAGTGACAATAACTATTTTTTCATCCCACACATGGCCGGGGCCTGGAAAATTGACGATAAAAGCGCCTGGGCAGTAAGTTTTTATGGCAAAGGCGGCATGAACAGCACCTGGAACGGTGGCACTGCTACATTTGATCCTGATGGTCCCGGGCCTGCTCCTGTGACAACTTTCCCCGGAACGTTCGGCGGTGGCATCGTTGGTAATAAAGGCGCTGCAGGTGTGGATCTGAGCCAGGCCTTTCTGGAGTTCAGCTATGCGCGTAGTGCCGGCGATAAGTTTACCTGGGGGGTCTCGCTGATTGGTGTCATGCAGGTATTTGCAGCCCGGGGTTTGGCTGCATTTGGTGGTTTCACCGAGACCTTTGCGCGCAGCATTGTCACCGGTGGCGGCCCGGTTCCCGTGCCAAACCTGACCAACAATGGTCATGACAAGTCCTTTGGTTACGGTGGCAAGGTTGGCTTTCAATTTGATTTGACCGAGAAAGTCGCCTTCGCTGCGAGCTACCAGACCAGAATCAATATGGGCAGGTTTAAAGACTACGCAGACCTGTTTGCCCAGCAAGGTGGTTTTGATATTCCGCCAGACCTGAAAGCCGGTATTACTTTCCGCCCCAACCCGGGTCTCGCTCTGAACTTCGACGTAGAGAAAATCTGGTATGGTGACGTCGCTTCGATTGCCAACCCGGTGCGCAACGTGTATGCCTGCCCAACCGCAGGGCTGGGCGGCACCGATCTGTCAAGCTGCTTCGGTGGTAGCAACGGCGGTGGTTTCGGCTGGCAAGATATGACCGTGTACAAAATCGGTACGCAATGGAGTTCCGGCAATGACTGGACCTGGCGTGCCGGCTTCGCCCATGCGGATGCACCGATCCCCGAAAATGAGGTGATGTTCAATATCCTGGCACCCGCAACCATTGAAGACCATTTGACATTTGGTTTTACGCGCGCACTGCCTTCAGGCAACGAATGGAGCATGGCCTTCATGTATGCCTTCAATTCCAAGATCACCGGCCCCGCGAACCCGGCAAACCCACTCGTAACGGGCAACCCGTTTGACCCGACCCAGACGATCTCCATTAACATGGATCAATGGGAAGTTGAATTCGGTTTCGGCTGGCGCTAAGCATACTTAAGCTTGCCCCGGGCCGCCCGGCCCGGGGCATTTAACTCCCCGATATAGAATAATCGATCAGCCAATCCGGCTGGTTCTGGCAACGTTGCAGCCCGGCAATCACACCATACGCGGAGCCCCTGCGGGTTTCAGAACATCAGACCGACTTCTACTGACAGCGTATCAAAATTGACTGAACCGTTTTTCAGGCTGAGGAACTCCCTGCTGTAGGCCGCCCGCGTGAACACGGCATTGTTGATCTCCCAGCGAAGGCCCACGCCCAGGTTGTAGGAAATTTTCGATGTGGAGAAAGTCTTCCAGTCGCCGACGCAAATATAGCCCCACCACGGATCCCACCAACAACTCGTGTTCGGCGGTGCGCTGGCGATATTGGAATCCAGCTTGGTATAGCCGATACCACCCACGACAAACGGTGTGAATGAACCCTTCATAAAATTGTAGCTGAGATTGAACTGATGGGAGTACTTGGACATTTTTTGAGTAAGGGTCTGCGGCGGATCCGCTGGGTCTTCCGGCACAATGACTGCCGCGTAAGCAGGTTTATTGGCCAGTAACCGGTACGACAGGTTTAATTTTGCAGTCCAGTTCCAGCCAAAACTGACGCCCCATCCCACTGAACTGTTAACATCAATTGAGGACCCGCCCTCGGAGCTGTCAGCTACACTATTCTGGTACGCCAGCAGGATACTGGTCTCGAAACGGCCGTCACGCGAACCAAAACTTGACCGCTCCTTTTTTCTCTGATGGTCGTACTGGGCCAACACTGTTGAGCTTGTGAGAACCAGTAAAACGAGCAGTAAAATACGCTTTGTCATCTTCAATATCCGGCTTTTTAGATAATGGAGGCATATTGTAATCGAAGTGACGAAACAGGTGTGATGAACCGTCTATTTTTAGTAAACTCAAGGTTTGGATTGCCGCCGAGGCAACGCATCAATCAATAACTGGTCGCAGACCAGGAATAAACAGGGATACGTGCGCAATGACTTTTGTTGTAACTGAAAAC
This sequence comes from Oceanospirillales bacterium, assembly GCA_003233115.1. Classification (GTDB taxonomy): domain Bacteria; phylum Pseudomonadota; class Gammaproteobacteria; order Xanthomonadales; family SZUA-36; genus SZUA-36. The sequence continues at coordinate 21,481 of QIKV01000031.1, read as the reverse complement.
TGCATCAAGTGTAAATATACGGACTGCGTTGAAGTCTGCCCGGTGGACTGCTTCCACGAGGGTCCGAATTTCCTGGTCATAGACCCTGAAGAGTGTATCGATTGCACGCTGTGCGAACCTGAATGCCCTGCCGAGGCTATTTTCCCTGAAGACGACCTGCCGGAAGATCAGCAGCACTTTATGGAACTCAATGCTGAGCTATCACTGATCTGGCCTGTGATCACCGAGGCGGGCGACCCGCCGGATGATGCTGCCGAATGGGACGGCAAACCGGATAAGCTGCCGCTGTTGGAACGATAGGGGTTATTTAATAACTCCCCCAATCAATTAGCCCAGGCGATCCATAAAGATTCCCAGAATATGCTCTGTCCCTGCCGTGTCAACCGGTTCACCATTGCCAAAGAACAGATACACACGGGTGTTCTTGCCATCGGCTTTGAGTTGGGTCATAAAGATTCCCGAGTAATCAACCGCATTATCCCGCCAGAATGCCAGCTTTGAGAAAAAGCCTTCTTCGTTTAAAAACACCTGCGTGTAGTGAAACTTGTGGGTACCCGACTCACCCATCTCCAGCATGGTCATGCCGCTGTTCACAATAGCGAATCGCAGTCTTCGGGCAACGCTCTGAGGTGTATCTTTGACCATCAGGTAAGCACCCTCGGCCGACCAGGCCATGTAGGTGTTGGTAGCCTGCTTACCTGCCGTATTGACCACCCGCGGTGGCATGGGCTCCAGTTCATCGCCCGCCGGCATTCTCAACAGCGGTACAGATATCACCACCGCGCGTGCTGCGGTCGGCGCATTCAGGCCCGCGGGTATTTCTAGCGGCTTGCCTTCCACGCTGACCATGTATTCCGGCTCATTGTTGCCGAACAGGCTGCATCCGGACAGGATAGCGATCATTGCCAGCGCCAGGGCTGTCAGGTGAGAGGAGTTGATCATATTTATTACATTCCCGGTTGTCTCAGGCCAGCCCAAGATCATTCAGGCCAAGCAAAATCGTTTGGTGGTGCCTTCTATCCAGCGGCAGTAGTGGTAACCGGATTCCGGCTGCCGTTAATGCCATCTTATGCAACGCCCATTTTACCGGTATGGGGTTGGTTTCTAACGCCAGCAGTTTGTATAAATGGCGCAACTTCTCATCAATTTCAACCGCTGCCTGCCAATCGCCACCGGCGGCATTATCACACAGGTCCCGGAACAGGCCGGGAACAACGTTGGCAGCCACAGACACCACGCCTTTTGCCCCCGCCCGCATCGCCGCCAGGCAACTTGAATCATCACCACTGAGCACCACCAGTGACTCACCACACAATTTTGTCAGCACGCGGATTCTGTCCATGTCGGGGACGGCTTCCTTGATGGCAACAATTTCATCGCGCTGCGCCAGTTCCGCTACGGTATCCGGCAACATGTCTACTGCTGTGCGTGACGGAACGTTATACAGCACAATCGGCACTTCTGTTACATCGGCCAGCGCATTGTAGTGTGCCAGCAATCCCGAGGGCATCGGGTGATTGTAATAGGGTGTCACCACCAGCACGCCATCCACACCCGCCTCAGCAGCGTGACGTGTCTGCGTAATCGCAACCCTGGTATCTGCACTGCCGCTGCCGGCCAACACCTGAATTCTGGAATCAACCTGTGCAACCACATGTTTTAACAGTCTTTTGTACTCTTCACTGCTGAGTGTTGCAGATTCACCGGTGGTGCCGGCAACCACGATGCCATTGCTGCCGGATTCGATATGAAAATCCACCAGTCGCCGCAGGGCGGCGTAGTCAATGTCCCCATACTCATCCATGGGCGTTACCAGCGCAACAATGCTGCCGTAAAACATAATTCACCTAAGCAATTCCAGCGTGGCGCAATAGTACTTGCGGACCTGTTTGCTGACAAGTATCCTGCAATCAGAGCTTCATCACCTGGGACCGGAAGCGTCATAATTCGCAGTCGATTTACCCGCCAATGGGAGTGCATATGGTTAGCGTAGGAAAGCGCGTAGAAAATTTCAACCTTCCCGCCACCGGCGATCAAAATCTGTCATTGAACGACTTCAGGGGCCGTAGCCTCGTCATATATTTTTACCCCAGGGACAATACCACCGGGTGTACCCGTGAAGGGCAGGAAACAAAGCCCTGATGGGAAAGAACAAACGACTATACGTACTTGATACCAATGTTCTGATGCACGACCCGACCTCGATGTTCCGCTTTGAAGAACACGACGTATTCTTGCCGATGATCGTGCTCGAAGAACTCGATGCAGCCAAAAAAGGCCTGACGGAAGTGGCAAGGAATGTACGCCAGGTCAGTCGTTTTATCGGCGACATGATGAGTGCACAAGGGGCAACCCGTCTCGAAGACGGGCTGGAATTGCTCGTTCCCCATGGCCTGGAGCTACCCTCTTCCACCCATGGCCATCTGTATTTCCAGACCCGCACTACCGAGACCCATCCCAGCCTGCTGCTGGAAGGATCTATCGCAGACAATGAGATTCTCAGCACGGCCCTGGCTTTGCAGGCAAGTGAAACAGAGCGGGATATCGTACTCGTATCCAAAGACATCAACCTGCGCATCAAGGCCGCCATATTTGACCTGCCGGCAGAAGATTACCGCAATGACAGGGCACTCGATGACGTAGACCTGCTCTATAAGGGCCTGGTGATTGAAGACGACTCTTTTTGGCAGCGCTACCCGGAGGTGGATTCCTGGAGCGAGAACGGCTCAACCTATTATCGTATCAAGCGTATTGCTGATGATGACTGGTATCCCAACCAGTGCATTGTGATTGGCAATGCCAACGCTGATGGTGAGGGCATCGAGGCCATCGTGGTTGAGGTCAGGCACGATTTTGCGGTGCTCAAGTTGGTGACGGACTACCTGGCGGGTAAAAACGCCATCTGGGGTATCCAGGCGCGCAACCGCGAGCAAAATTTCGCCATGAACCTGCTGATGGATCCTGAAATTGATTTTGTCACTTTGCTGGGCCAGGCAGGTACCGGCAAAACCCTGCTGACGCTGGCCGCTGGCCTGGCCCTGACCATGGACGAGAAACTGTACACAGAAATCATCGTAACCCGCGCGACAGTGTCTATCGGTGAGGACATCGGTTTCCTGCCGGGCACTGAAGAAGAGAAGATGACGCCCTGGATGGGCGCGCTAACCGACAATATTGAGGTGTTGACCCAGCCTGAAGAAGGTGGTGAATGGGGTCGCGCGGCCACCAATGACCTGCTCGCCCACCGCATTAAAGTCCGCTCGATGAGCTTTATGCGCGGACGCACCTTCCTCAACCGTTACGTCATCATTGATGAAGCCCAGAATATCACGCCAAAACAGATGAAAGCCCTGCTGACCCGCGCGGGGCCGGGCACCAAGATGATATGCATCGGCAACGTCGCCCAGATTGACACACCTTACCTGACCGAAACCACCTCCGGACTGACCTTCGCTGTAGACCGCTTCAAGCAATGGGAACATTCCGCACACATCACGCTGCAACGCGGCGAACGCTCGCGCCTGGCCGATTTTGCCTCCGAGGCGCTGTGAAATCAGATGTGTTTCAGGCCGTATTGGCATCCGTTGGCTGCGACACCTCTGGCTGCTGTCCGTCTTCATGCATGATCTGCGGCCAGGCTTTCAGCACTGCCTGTACCAGTGTCGCCAGCGGAATGGCGAAGAAAACACCCCAGAAACCCCACAAACCGCCGAATACCAGGATGGCGACGATGATGGCGACCGGGTGCAGATTCAAAGCCTCAGAAAAAAGCAGGGGAACTAGCACATTACCGTCCAGCGCCTGGATAATTGCATACGCTATGACGACCTGACCAAAATCCCAGCCCCAGCCCCACTGGAAAAAGGCCACAAAAGCGATCGGTATCGTAACCACGGCTGCACCGATGTACGGAATCAAAACTGAAAAACCCACCATGGTGGCAAGTAACACCGCATATTGTAAATCCAATGCAATAAAGGTGATGTAGGTTACACCTCCAACGATCACGATCTCGCCCGCCTTACCGCGTACGTAGTTGGCGATCTGCGCTTCAACATCTGCCCATACCGAAGACACCAGATGACGTTCCGTCGGCAGGTAAGAACTGAACCATTCGATGAGTTGGCGCTTATCTTTGAGCAGGAAAAAAACCAACACCGGAATGAGCACCAGCAACACCAGCAGCGCCACAACATTGCCAACTGAGCCGAGGGACCAGCCCAGTAGCTGTTGACCGGCAGTCGCCACTTCAGTGCCTACATTATCGATCATTTGCTGAACCTGCTTCTCTGTAACAAGTTGTGGATAGCGTTCCGGTAACTGCAGCAAAAGATCCCGACCCTGGTTGATATAATTGGGAAGCTGCTGAATCAACTGGGACAACTGCCGCGTCAGCATTGGCACCAGACCAAATAACAGGAACAAGCCACTGGCGAGGAATAACAGAAATACGAGCAATACAGACGCGAGTCTTGGCAAGCCTGCACGTTGCAGTTGTGCAACAACAGCTTCCAGCAAATAAGCAATGACCATACTGGCAAAAACCGGTGCCAACATCTTGCCGAGTCCGAGCACGACAGCAAAACCGACCACCAGTACAATGCCCAGGATAACGACCTGGGGATCGGCAAATGTGCGCTTAAACCAGGAGGTTAAAAGGTTCATGAGTTCATACCCTGAAGCACGCGGTGCAGGTGGTGAAGCAAACCCTGCCCAATACCGGGCGCGGGAATAATTTCGGGATCATTCAGAGAGCGGGTAGCGGTCAAATAAACCTTAGAAATCCCAAATCCAGAACGCATCAAGCGCAAAGCTCTGACCTAGCTGATCGGTCGTGACGCCCAGCACGTTGCCGCCAAAGGCGTATGCCGGTGGAGCGTAGGCAGCGTTAACATTAAAGCGACTGTTCATGCTCATGCGACGGCTGAAACCAATGGTCATGGCATTGTTGGCCAGATCAGCATCAATCGCCTGGCTCAGGATCCTGGAACTGGGTGACGGCTGGGTGCGTGAACTGAAATCGACGAACCAGGAAGTGCCCTTGTTATCCGCCCAGTTCCAACCGACAGAAAATACCGTCAAATCATCCCATGCGAAAGTGGGACTGGTGGAATCGCCCAGCAATGACAGGAAACGGCTTGGCAGATTGCGACTGGCAAAGGCTCCGATTTCACTATACAAAACCCGTTCTACCGAAACATTCAGCCATGACCTGTCGCTGGCTTTAAACGCAAGGCCCAACTTCGCGCGGGCAGGAATATCAAAGTCTGCCGGCTGAGAGTAGACGCCGCGGTAGTTGGCAAAGCTATCCATGTTGATACGTGACTGGAATCCGGCCTTCAGTGCTATGTGATCGGTAAGTTCACTGCGCAACGCCAACTGTACACCGGCACCATAGCCGGTCTCCGCATAAGGCTGATAGAGCGTCGGTCGCAGACCCGCCGGTATATTCCGGTCATATGAGTGCAAACCAAGCTGTGAAACCCCAAAACTTTGCGTTGCAAATACTGCAGAGACGCCGATCAATTGATTTTCACTCAAATTGTGCACCAGGCCGGATGAGATCAGCTTGCGCTCAAGCCCTGGTATTCCTGTCTGTAAACCCTCACCGAAGGAGGTCATACCCAGGCCGTCGGAACGCTGCCAGTCGACGTCAAATCTGAGAAATGTCTGCGGCTCACCCAGAAGCTTTGCCGCGAACAGCGGCAAAATGGTGACAGCCTGTTGATCGATCCAGGAAATATTCAGCGGCTTGGAAGCAGGATCCAACAGGTACCCGGGCGTCAGTTCCCGGGCCAGGTAATCCTGCCACGGACCAAGCTCAAACCCCAATACATAAAAGGGTGTCAGCCCGATGCCACCGGCACTGAAACCGGCCATGGGAAGACCTGAAACGCGCGCAACAGAAAGCACCGGGAACATGCCCGCCACCAGTAATAACGCTGTCAAAAAACGAAATCTCATCCCTGACGTCTCAAACCTGTACTTATAAAGCCGCACTTACGCAAGAATATGGCAGGAAAACAACAAAAAGTCAATGAAAAACACCCACCACACATCAATCAGTCAATCACCAGGTATCATTTGCAGAGCGCTGGATAAGATATTGTTTTAATTTAGGAAGCCCTGTAACCATGCTGCTTTGCAGAAGGTGGAAAATAGCAGTTCCCTAACCGGAAAAGCACGCTGCGTTGTGTTAGAGCAACAGTGCAGCCTGGCAAATTGAGGAACGCCCCCTAAGCCCGCAGCCGTTCCACAATTGCATCGGTAATTGACAGGGTATTGCCATGGCCGCCAAGATCCGGCGTGACCCTGTCCTGGGCAACGATCGTTTCCCGGATCGCCCCGCGTAATGTGCGCGCGCGGTCATCCATGCCCATGTGCGTCAGCATCTGGGCCGCTGCCAGCACCAGTGCGCCTGGATTGGCGATATGCTGACCGGCGATATCCGGTGCGGAGCCATGCACGGCTTCGAACATCGCTGCCTGGTCACCGATGTTGGCACCAGGCGCAAGCCCGAGCCCGCCGATCAGGCCCGCGCACAGGTCTGAAATGATGTCGCCAAACAGATTGGTGGTGACAATGACGTCAAACTGCCACGGATTCATGACCAGTTTCATGCATGTTGCGTCCACGATCATTTCGTCGTGCTCAATATCCGGGTATCCGGCCGCCACTTCCCGCGCCATATCCAGAAACATACCGGAAACGGTTTTCAGGATATTGGCCTTGTGCACAATGGTAACCTTCTTACGACCGGCGCTGCGGGCAAGTTCAAACGCATACCGTGTAACCCTCGCACAACCCGCCCGGGTAACAACCATTTTAGACTCCGCAGTTTCACCGTCAGCGCTGATTTTCGAACCTTCCGCGAGGTAAGCGCCCTGCGTGTTTTCCCGTACGGTGATGATGTCAATATCTTCAAAGCGGGAGCGGGTGCCCGGCATTGACACAACCGGGCGCACATTGGCGTACAAATCGAACTCCTTGCGCAGACCTACATTGATCGAGGTAAAGCCCTGCCCAACCGGCGTCGTTAGCGGCCCCTTGAGGACGATACGGTTGCGGCGGATAGACGCCAGGGTGTCCTGCGGAACCAGCTCACCACTTTCATCCAGTGCGACCAGCCCTGCCTGTCTGAATTCATACTCAAAACCACAATCAAGCGCATCCAGGCAACGCAAGGTGGCGGTCATGATCTCCGGGCCAATCCCGTCACCTGGGATGACAGTAATCGTTGTACTCATTCGGGCTGCTCCAGTTCGCCTTCCATATCCAGCTCCACGAGCTCCACGTAACCGCCGATGGCTTTGCCGTCAATCAGGATTTGCGGCACGGTCTCACCACCGGTCAATTCCTGCATTTCACGTTCTGTCGTGGTCTCACCGGTCAGCGGGATTTCTTCATAAGAAATGCCCCGTTTGGTCAGCAGGCGTTTGGCCGCGTAGCAAAACGAGCAATATTCTTTTGTGTACATTTTTACTTGCATAGTGGTCTTTGTTTGTAAATCCGCGATAAACTAGGGATTATTGGACGAACGAATGAGCATCGGGAATGTCTCAGACACGTGAGCGCCAGTCTCAGGGAAAGTATGGTTCCGGTCAAGCGAAAACTAGGTCTATTGCGGCAAATGCTGATCGCGCTCCTGGTAGCCAGTGTCAGCCTGTCCAGCATTGCGCAAACGGAGCGGGTGTACTTACCCGAGTTGGGCAATTCTGCCAGTGAAGTTCTTTCCAAGGCACAGGAGCGGGAGTATGCCGCCGGCCTGATTCGACAGATGCGTGCCTATGAACTGCTGGTGGAAGACCCGTTGGTCAATGAGTTCTTTTCAGATATGGGCTTCAACCTGGTTTCGCGTAGCGACCAGCCCGACGCTGCATTTACCTTCGTGGTACTCGACCAGTCTGTCGTCAATGCCTTTGCCGCACCCGGAGGAATTGTTGCGCTGCATAGCGGCCTGATCCTGCTCGCAGACACGCAGGATGAAGTCGCTGGCGTGCTGGCGCATGAGATAGCTCATATCACACAACTGCACATGTACCGGGCTTTTGAAAAAGCCAAAACCATGAACATTCTCGCCTTACTGGCCATGATGGGAATCATTCTCGCCTCCGGCGGCAACGGTCAGGCTATAACCGGGGCAGTCATGGGGGCGAAGGCAGCAACCCAACAGGCACAGATTAATTTTACCCGGCACAATGAAATCGAAGCAGACCGGGTTGGCATCAGAACCCTGGCAGCCGCCGGCTATGACCCGCAGGGTATGGCAGATTTCTTTACTAAAATGGGAAAATCCAGCCGCGTTAACGGTGAAGGGCCGCCGGAGTTTCTACGCACCCACCCGGTATCCGTGAACCGCATTGCCGAGGCCGAAGACCGTATACAAAACCTGCCGCCCGTCAAAGCGGCAGAAGGCCGGCAGTTCTATATTGTGCGGGCCAGACTCCGGGCTTTACTGGAGAAAGATCCAGGCAAGTCAATCAAATATTTTGAAACCAAGTTAGACAAGGAGCAAACTGAAGCTCAACAAAACGGCCTGCGCTATGGTCTGGCAATCGCGTTTCAAAAAAATGCCCAATACGAGAAAGCGGAGACCATACTGAGTGACCTGCTGGAGAAAGAACCCTCAAGACTGGCATTTCAATTACAAATGGCAGATCTGAACCTGAAAAGAGGCCGCCAGGAACAAGCCATCGATACCTTGCAAGCGTTGTACCACAACTTCCCGGGCAATAAGGCCATTGCCATTGCATACGCCAACGCGCTGCTATTTGATAACGATCCTGAGCTGGCTCAAACAGCCAGCGTTGTGTTGCGGCAACAACTCATCTCCCAGAAAGATGACCCGACCCTCTATGCATTGTATGCTCGTGCCGCCAACCTCGCCGGTGATGAAATCAGGGCGACCGAGGCCATCGCGGAATCCTATTATCAACGCGGCGGGTTTGAAGAAGCGGTCAGCCAGCTTGAAAGCCTGGTAAGACGACCGGACCTGGATTACTACCAGCGCGCCAGGGTAAGCGCACGACTGATTGAACTGCGTATAGAAGCGGGCGCAACGGATCATCCGGAACACGAAGGGTAGGAACCCTGGGGTCTGTCAACTTTCAGGTCAAGCGTCACGAACCTGTCATATAGCACCTTAATAATGGGCAATAATGGCCAGGACAGTCAAAAATCAGGAAAATGGCGTGACAGCGAAGCAAATCAACGTTCTGGTTGTTGATGACGAAGAGGCCATCCGCGAAATGATCATCATCGCCCTCGCACGGGCCGGGATGAAAGCACGCGGCGCCAGGGACGGCAATGCAGCCTTGCTGAAAATTTGTGAAGAAAAACCTGACATCCTGTTACTTGACTGGATGATGCCGGGCATGAGCGGGCCGGAATTGACACGACGCCTGGGCAAGGACCCGCTGACCACCGATGTCCCTGTCATCATGTTGACTGCGAAAGTCTCTGACGATGACAAAGTGACCGGCCTGAACGCAGGTGCGGATGACTACATCATCAAACCGTTCTCGCCACGGGAACTGATTGCCCGCATCAACGCAGTCCTGCGCAGGACTGCGCCAGGTGATCACGAGGGGAAAATCAAACGCGGGCCCATTACCGTAGACACGCTGTCCCGCCAGGTGTTTTTTGGCAAAACACCCGTCCACGTCGGACCGACAGAATATCGTTTACTTGAATTTTTCATGACCCACGCCAGGCAGGCATTCAGCCGTGCGCAACTGCTGGACCATGTTTGGGGGACCAATACCTTCCTGGCAGAACGTACCGTGGATGTTCATATCAGGCGCCTGCGAAAGATTCTGGCGGTGGCCGATCTTGATCACTACATCCAGACAGTACGCAGCCACGGCTACCGCTTTGTGGCGGAAGATGCTTAACCTACAATGCGCAAGCGCCACTGGAAATACCATGTAACCCGCCTGTCTATCGGCATCGTCCTGACCCTGCTCATTGGCTGGTGGCTCGGGGAGCTTGTGCTGCTATCCGCCGCATTCCTGCTTGGCTACCTGACCTGGCAGTTCTACAACGCCATACGCCTGTTTCGGTGGTTGCAGTCCTGGCACTCAGACCCACCCGAAAGTTTCGGTATGTGGTCAGAAATTTTTGACCGTATCACGGCCTTACAAAAGCAGAACATTAAGCGCAACCGGCAGTACCAGTCAGTCATTGACGATTTCGAAGGTATGGCCGATGCCTTTCCGGACGCTACGCTGGTGATTGACAGCCATGACATCATCCGCTGGTTCAATGACTCCGCTGTCAAACTACTCAGCCTCAAGGTCCCTGCAGACCAGGGTCAGGCAGTCACCAATCTTTTGCGCGAACCGGCATTTGCCGACTGGCTCGCCGTGCAGAGCAAAATTCAAAGCAGACTGGAGATACCCTGCCCCGCTGACGACAACATCACCTTGCAGATCAGCGCGGTCCGTTTCCGCAAGAACCAACGCTTATTAATCCTGCGTGATGTTACCGATGTGCAAAATCTCGAGCGCATGCGCCGGGACCTGGTTGCCAATGTTTCGCATGAATTGCGCACGCCGCTAACCGTCCTGCTGGGCTATCTGGAAATGCTCAAAGCCCAACCGGACAAGCCGGACCCGCAAGCCATCAGGCGCATGTTAAAACAGGCCCGCCAAATGCATGCTTTGCTGGAAGACCTGCTGGAACTGTCCAGGTTGCAGGAATCAGACAGCCATGACGATATAGCCGAAGTTGACATGCCCGCCCTGCTGGCTCAACTCAAAGAGCAGGCAGACGATGTCGGCCAGGGTGTGCATAAGCTGCGTTTTGATATTGAGCCCAACCTGAACATGCGCGGCACGGAGGCCGACCTCGGCAGTGCATTCCAGAACCTGATTGTCAACGCCATACGCTACACACCCGCACAGGGCAGTATTGAAGTCAGTTGGCGGGAAACTGATGACGGTCTGATTTTTGGCGTCAAGGACAGCGGCGTCGGTATCCCCCACCGTGACATCCCACGCATAACCGAGCGTTTCTACCGCGTTGGCAGCGACCGCAACCGGCAATCCGGTGGTACGGGCCTGGGTCTGGCTATCGTCAAACACGTCCTGAACAGTCACGATGCGAGACTGGAGATTTCCAGCGCATTGGGCGAAGGCAGTGAATTCCGCTGCATCTTCCCGCTCAAACGGAAAATCCACGCGCAATCCGGCGTTTAACCGGTGCTGTACATCGCGCTTTCAGCCAACCATAAAATCACCTTGAAAATATCTCTCTTGCTGTCATAGAACTGTCACTTAAGGCCGTTACCATGTGCCTGTAATGACATCGTACCGATGCTTCAGGAGGAGAAATACCGCATGAAAATTACCACCACAGCAACCACTTATTTAGCCATATATTTCCTGGCAATATTCAGTACATCCACAGTTTTTGCCCAGGCAGTCGTCGATAAGAACCTGCCCGCCTATGTAAAAACCAGCGGCGTGTCGGGCAATCTGTCCAGTGTCGGGTCAGATACGCTGGCCAACCTGATGACACTATGGGCAGAATCTTTCAAGAAGACCTACCCGAACGTCAACGTGCAAATTCAGGCTGCCGGCTCTTCCACAGCACCACCGGCACTGACAGAAAACACGTCCAATCTCGGCCCCATGAGTCGCCGGATGAAAGACAAGGAAATCGAAGCCTTTGAAAAGAAATTTGGCTACAAACCCACGCGGATCGCCGTAGCGATTGATGCGCTGGCCGTGTTCGTACATAAGGACAACCCCATTAAAGGACTGACCCTCCCGCAGGTAGATGCCATATTTTCCTCCACCAGAACCTGTGGCGGAGCGGCAAATATTGACAACTGGGGCCAACTTGGCCTGACCGGATCATGGGCCAATCGCAAAATACAACTCTATGGACGCAACTCGGTCTCCGGAACGTACGGCTATTTCAAGAAAATCGCCATGTGCAAGGGCGACTACAAAAATACGGTCAATGAACAACCGGGTTCTGCCTCGGTGGTCCAGTCGGTCAGCACCTCACTGAACGGTATCGGCTATTCCGGTATCGGCTACAAAACCTCTTCCGTGCGCGCCATAGGCTTGTCTAAAGATGCTGGCAAGGCATTCGTGGCGCCCAGCCCTGCAAACGCTATCAGCGGAAAATACCCGCTGGCCCGGTTCCTGTACATTTATGTCAATAAGGAACCTGGCAAGCCTATGCCGCCCCTGACCCGTGAATTCCTCAGGCAGGTCCTGTCACACCAGGGCCAGGAAGTGGTTGTGAAAGACGGTTACATCCCGTTACCGGCCAAAGTTGCGGCCCGGGAACTGGCAAAAATCCACTAATGAGGCCGGCAAGCAGGCCCTATTTACCGACCAACATGACCTAAGGAACAGGAGGAGTTGTCATGGCCCCACAGAGACGATTTTTTACCCGGGTAAGCCTATTCATCTGTGCATTTGTATTGGTATTACCCGTCACATCAATAGCCGCATCAGACGCGGACCTGGCTGCCATGCGTGCCCAGTTAAAGGCGCTGAGTGCACGCCTGGACCGCCTGGAGACGGAAAACCACAAACTGGCGACAACCAATGCTGAACTGGTTAAAACCAACCGGAAAACGACGGTAGCCATCGCCCAGGTCAGCGAACAAACCACGGCCGTAGCCGATAAAGTGCAAAAACAGGCCGAAAAGACGAACTGGACTGACACCATGCGTTGGCAAGGTGACTTCCGCTACCGCTATGAAAGCTTCAATATCGAAGGCAAACCCAACCGCAACCGCAACCGTATCCGGGCTCGGGCCGCACTCATTGCAGACATAACACCAACGGTAGAAGTGGGGCTTGGCATGGCCTCCGGCGGCAACGACCCCGTCTCAACAAACCAAACCCTCGGCAAAGGTGGTTCGACCAAAGGCCTCAACCTTGATCTGGCCTACTTCGACTGGTCTGGACTGGCCAACACAAAAATTGTCGGCGGCAAGTTCAAGAACTTCATTCACAAGAGCGGTAAAAACGCCCTGCTATGGGACAGTGACTGGCGACCGGAAGGCACCGGTGTTGCCTGGAGCAACGGCATGTTCTTCGCGAATGGCCTGGGAACATGGATTGAAAGCGACACCAATAAAGGACAATCATTTGCATACCTGACCCAGGCAGGTATAAAAATTCCACTTGGGGATGCGTTAAAGCTGACTGCGGGCGCAGGTTACCATCGATTTGATACCAAAGGTAACGGTTCATACTTTGGCAAAGACAATGACTTTTTCGGTAACAGCTTTAACCCGGACACCAATACTTACCTGTTTAACTACCGGGAAGTTGAGCTGTTCGCTGATGTAGGTTTTAGCCTGTTCGATCGCCCTGCACTGATATTTGGCAACTATGTAGAGAACCAGGCGGCAGATAAAAATAACACTGGCTATGCCTTTGGTGTGAAGTACGGCAAGGCCAAAAACAAAGGCCAATGGGCATTTGGATATACCTACCAGAGACTCGAAGCCGATGCCGTCCTTGGCCTGCTGACCGACTCAGATTTCGGTGGCGGCGGTACTGATTCCAAGGGCCATATCCTCAAAGGCAGCTACGCCATCGCCAAAAACATCAATGCCAAGTTCACCTATTTCATTAACCAGGCCGGACTAAAATCCGGCAATCCGATTGACTTCAGGCGCCTGCAGCTGGATTTGAGCTTCAAATACTGATCCATGAACCTGCCCGTATCGGGCAGCACCTGGATTTTAGCCGTAAAACGGGCCCAATCGGGTCCGTTTTGCTTTAACATACCCGCTCATGAATTTCGACAATACCTTAAGCGCTCTATTTGATGGTTTGCTCACTTCGCAATAGCTTTCGTTTGCCTGTCCTGTTGATTCTGCTTACTGCAATCGGGTCACCGCAGGCGCAGGAAGCAACTGACTCGAGTGCTGAGGAAATAGCAGACAAAGCCAAAGCCAAAGCTGAAGCCGTTGAAGCGACCAGCGACCTGCGTGAATCGGTGCACGAAAACCTGGAAAGCATACAGGAAGATGCCGAAGTTGCCGCTGAGGTCAAGGAAAAGCAGGAAGACCGGTTGGCAACTGATAAGCAAGCAACTGAAAGCCTGGTTACTGGCAAGAAAATGATTAGCACTCCACAGGGCTCGGAGCGAACTCCAGCAGAGCAGTCAAACATTGGCCAGCCCGTAGAGAAAAAAACATTGCTTGGTCACATCAGGTCCATACCAGGCTACCTGCAATCAGCCCCTGAAAGGGTGCCATTCATCCGCGACAGGGGTCTTATCTTCTTTGGCCGGGCTGAGCTTGACTACGCATACTACTCGTCCGGCATCACCAAAAGTGATTCCGGCTTCAGGGTACGTAGTCTGCGTGTCGGACTGGCCAAAGCATTTAAATACAATATATCGGCCAAGGCAGAAGTTGATCTCACAGATGGCGACAGTAATTTCGCAGATCTGTATGCGCGCTATCGCCACGAAAAATACGGTCTTGTGACGGTTGGCAACCAACGGGTCGCACAAACACTGGTTAATCAAACCTCGAGAATATCCCGAACTTTTATGGAGGAACCCCTGCCGGCAGAAGCTTTTGGACTGGGCCGCAGACTGGCGTTGGGCTGGGATCTGAACAGGAAGAAAGGGGGTATCCACGCAACGCTGTTCGGACCGGATCTGAATGGCAGTATCGGTGATTCCGGCTTTGCCAGCCGGGTCTATTTCAACCCGAAACGCAGCCGTTTCAGCGTCTTTCATATTGGCTCATCGTTTGTCTACGAAAACATGAGCCGCAAGACACGCTTCTTTTCTCACCCTGAATCACGCGTTACCTCGGTCAGACTGGTGGACACCGGTCTTTTCGACGATGTCAGCGAGCAGAGAATTATCGCGCTCGAGGTGGCTGGTGCCAAAGATTCATTCATGTTCCGCAGCGAATTCTTCCGTGCCACGTGGAACCGAAGAACCAGTAAGGATCCTGTTTTCAGGGGCTTTTATGTCCAGGCCAATTGGGTTTTAACCGGTGAATCCTTTAAATATACGCAAGGCAAATTTCTTCGTATCCGCCCACAGAATCCTCGCGGCGCATGGGAAGCAGCGGTTCGTTTCTCAAAAGTCGACCTGAACGATCAGGGCATTCGGGGGGGTGAGGAGAGGAACCTGACATTGGGCATGAACTGGTACGCACCTGGCAATCAGTTCCGCGTCATGGCCAACCTGATTTTTGTCAAAACAGACAAGTACGCCGGCAATGAAAGCCCGACCATTTTCCAGCTAAGAGCACAATTCCACTGGTAAACGACGCGATGACTGATTGGCAACCAACGGCTTCGCGCAAACATCTGCAGGCGCGCGCACGTGTGCTGCAGGACATACGCAGTTATTTTTCCGACCAGGGCGTGCTGGAAGTGGAAACACATCACCTTGCACAGACGGGCAACACAGACCCTGAAATCCAGTCCATCAGGACGGCTGGCGGCGGCTACCTGCGTACTTCACCGGAATTTGCGCTCAAGCGCCTTCTGGCTGCCGGCAGTGGCGATATTTTTGAGCTTGGCCGCGTATTCCGGGCCGGTGAAAGCGGCCGCCACCACAACCCGGAGTTTACCTTGCTCGAATGGTACCGCACTACTTTTGGCTACCACCGCCTGATGGATGAAGTTGCCGCACTGGTGCTGTACTGCGGGCATGGAAAGTTTAATCAGTGGCCACAGCAACGGCTCAGTTACAGCGAGCTTTTTAACCGGCATTTGGGTCTTGACCCGATTTCTGCCGGTATCCATGAACTGGCGGGTGCGGCAGCACAACACGGCATCGGCGATATCGGGCTGGGCCGCAGACAATGGCTGGACCTGTTGCTCAGCCATGTCATTCAGCCCGCCTTGCCCGGGCACTGCCTGACGTTCGTCTACGACTATCCTGCCGACCAGGCCGCATTGGCAAAAATTCGTCAGGGTACAGCACCGGTTGCAGAGCGCTTTGAGCTATATCTCGGTCGCATGGAACTCGCCAACGGCTATCAGGAATTAACCGATGCCGCCGAACAACAACGTCGTTTTGAAGACGAGAATGCACAGCGTGAGAAACATGGAAAACCGGCTTGCAGCATGGATAACCAGGTACTCGCGGCACTCGCACACGGCCTGCCGGAATGTGCCGGCGTGGCGCTGGGTGTTGATCGTTTGCTAATGGCTATCTGTGCTGCGGATTCGATCAGCGAGGTGATCGCTTTCCCATTTTCACGCACCTGATCGCGAAACAGTGGCACGGAACCAGGAGAACCCGTACCTGTAATACTTCGTGGGGTTATTTTTTCTGCCGTAGGGCCGCTGAAAGCGCAACGGCAAATCGTAGCATCTGCTGGTGATCAAGTTTACTGCTACCTATCCTTATAAGTACACCATAGTCTTCGATGAGGAGTTCATCAGTATCCTTATCAGGTGAATTATTGATTATAATGGCCCGATTCCACTCATGCTTGATCTGCTTGAGAGTTTTATTGTCAGCTCGACTTTCGCTAACCCACTGTTGCCAATAATTTTGCGTGTCCGCATGGCGCATATCATTATGAAACAGGCTTTTTCGGGTCATAATACTGGCCCAAAGCAGGAGTTCACCCCCTGGTTGGTAGAGGCCACAATTTGCAGGGGATCGTCTAAAATCCGGAAGTCGGGTTTTCAACTTCAAGTTTTTGTCGGGGAAAAGGTCGCCTAATAATGGCGCAATATATGGACATAAAGCGGGTTCTTCGACTTGTGCCAGCGGGTGATCGGTGTTTAGCCACAGTAGCGGAAATAACAATGCAATGGCTGAAAATAACAACACAAAAATACCGGCCAGGGGTATTTTAGTTCGCAGGTTCATGATCTGCCTCTTGGTATGGTGACTTGTAAATCAATCCAGTGTATTCAATTTTGGTGCTTTCTATCCACTCGTTGAGGAACAGGCCATTGATGTATAGGCGTTCGGAACCTCTAAAATAACCACGAAAATTGGGGTTATTGGCTAAGCGAACTACCAGGCCCTGTCCTTGCCGGTCGGCGATGACAGCCAGTTGCCAGGCAATCGGGGCTGTAAATAATTCTGTGCAACTGCGTCATCGTGCCTGCTGTAGTGGCATAACTCAACACCCAGTCTTATACCGACTGCGCCTCAATCTCAGCCAACACATCATCCAGACTGATATGGCGCACATCCATACCCAGCACCATGTAAATCACGTACTCGGCAATATTCTGGCAACGGTCGCCCATGCGTTCGATTGAGCGGGCCGCCCAGAGGATATTGATCGCCGTCGGCACCGCATCCGGGTCACTGCTCATGCGTTCGATCAACTGTTTGATAATACCCTTATATTTACGATCAACCTTTTTATCGGCTTTTACTACTTCCACGGCAGCGTCCACATCCGTACGCGCGAATGCATCCAGTACGTTACGCAACATATCGCGCACCAGTTCGCCCATGTGGCTGAACTCCTCACGCACATGCTCAGAAAGTACGCCGTCCAGTTCCTCCTGGGACATCTTTGCCACCCGCTTGGCTTCGTCGCCAATCCGCTCCAGGTCGTTGATGGTTTTGATCACCGTCATGACCAGACGCAAATCTGTGGCCGCAGGCTGGCGGCGGGCGACGATACGGGTGCATTCTTCGTCTATCTCAAGTTCCAACGAATTAACCCGCCTGTCACTTTTAATGACTTCCCGCGCCAGGCTGGCTTTACCGCTCACCAATGCCTTCACAGCATTGGCCAGTTGTTGTTCGACAATACCGCCCATAAACAGGACTTTGCTGCGAACTTCTTCAAGCTCTTCATTGAACTGGCGTGAAATATGCTGGCCTATATGTAAGTTGTCCATTCCTTATATCCTGTTGCCATCAGCCGTAGCGGCCGGTGATGTAATCCTCTGTCTTCTTCAGGCGGGGTTTGGTAAATACCTGGTCTGTCGCACCGAATTCGATCAACTCACCCATGTATAGAAAAGCAGTATAGTCAGAAACCCGCGCCGCCTGCTGCATGTTGTGGGTTACCATGATGATCGTATATTTTGATTTAAGTTCATTGATCAGCTCTTCAACCTTCAGGGTTGAAATCGGGTCCAGTGCAGAGCAGGGTTCATCCAGCAGGATGAATTTGGGTTGCACGGCGATCGCCCGGGCAATCACCAGGCGCTGTTGCTGGCCGCCGGACAACCCGAAAGCAGAAACATTGAGCCGGTCTTTGACTTCATCCCACAGTGCTGCGCCTTTCAGGGCCCATTCCACCGCCTCATCAAGCTGACGACGTTTGTTCATACCCTGAATCCGCAACCCGTAGGCCACGTTTTCATAGACAGACTTGGGAAAAGGATTGGGTTTCTGAAAAACGATACCTACTTCCCTGCGTAATTCCGCAACATCAATACCATCCGCATAGATGTCCCGGCCGTTGAGCAGAATCTCACCTTCGATCCGGCACGTGTCAATCAGATCGTTGAGGCGGTTAAAACAACGCAACAAGGTGGATTTGCCGCAACCACTGGGGCCGATAAATGCAGTGACCTGGTGTGCCGGTATGCGCAGGTTGATGTCACGCAATGCCTGGGTCTCAGCGTAATGCAAGTCCAGATGATTAACCGAAACAGCCAGCGGGTGACCTCCAGGGCCCTCCACAGAGTCGGCAATTGCCGAAACTCCTGCCTGTGCAGTTTTAAATTCAATGGGCGTTTGAGCCGTCATGTTTCCAGTCCCCGGTATTTTTCACTCAGCCGATTACGTACCTGGATAGCAGCCAGGTTCAACAATACAATTACAACGATCAGTAACAGCGCAGTCGCATACACCAGAGGTCTCGCCGCTTCGACATTCGGGCTTTGGAAACCCACATCATAAATATGGAAACCGAGGTGCATGAATTTACGCTCAAGATGCAGGTACGGCGCATTTCCGTCCAGTGGCAATGCCGGGGCCAGCTTGACCACACCGACCAGCATCAATGGCGCCACCTCACCGGCAGCCCTTGCCACTGCCAGGATCAGACCGGTCATTATGCCGGGGGAGGCCATCGGCAGGACCGTACGCCATAACGTTTCCCACTGCGTGGCGCCCAGGGCGAGACTGCCCTCACGGATGCTGCGCGGGATACGCGACAAGCCCTCTTCGGTTGAAACGATCACTACCGGCAGGGTTAACAAGGCCATTGTCAACGAGGCCCAGAGCAGGCCGCCGGTGCCAAAAGTGGGCGCCGGAAGTGCTTCCGGGAAGAACAACCGGTCGATACCGCCGCCGAGCGTGTAAACAAAAAAGCCCAGCCCGAATACACCGTAAACAATCGAAGGCACCCCGGCCAGATTGTTGACCGCGATACGGACAAAACGGATAAACAGACCCTGGTGTGCATACTCCTTCAGGTAAACCGCTGCGACTACGCCTAACGGCGTGACGAAGACGCTCATCAGTAACACCATCAATACGGTACCGAATATGGCGGGGAATACGCCGCCTTCCGTGTTCGCCTCACGTGGGTCATCTACTATAAAATTCCATGCGCTCTGAAAAAAGTACCCGATTTTACCGGCCAGGCCCATTTGATTTGGGCGGTACGCACCCACGATCGATGCCATCGGCAATTCAAGTTCCTGGCCCTGTGCAGTGTTGACAACCACGGCATCGCGCCGCAGTTCGCTGTTCAAGCGGCCCAACTGGCCCTCGAGTCGGGTATATTCCTGTTGCAGCTCAAGCCGTTCGCTGGCAAATTTTGCCAGCACCTGTGCATCATCCCTGCCTTTGATTTCAAGGCCGCGTTGCTTCAGCCGCAGGCGCTCAAGGCGATAATTAACGCTGCCGATACTGCCCTTTTCAAGGTCATAGATTTTATCCCTGAGTGCGTTGGCACGGTCCAGGCTGCGCTGAAATCCTGCCCAGGTATCCGCATTGCTGAGCAACTGTCCCGCTTCCCTGACACCGGTCAATACACCAATGAAGACGCCCCATTCCTCGCGCTCAAACACCACCATACTGCGCGGCTTGCTGGTGGATATGATTGAGGGTTTAAGCAGCCAGCGGAAATCCCTGCCATAGATATCGCGATTGCCGACCTTTAACAG
The DNA here is from genome assembly GCA_003233115.1 of Oceanospirillales bacterium. GTDB lineage: Bacteria > Pseudomonadota > Gammaproteobacteria > Xanthomonadales > SZUA-36 > SZUA-36. The sequence continues at coordinate 1,427 of QIKV01000031.1, read as the reverse complement.
GTAACGCCGCACATGCTCAGTGCCCTCGGCCACTTCAACCCCGGATTCGCGCAGACGGCGGGCCGTGACCAGCTCTTCTTCACGGACCTGGCCGGCCAAAACGACGCGGCTGCCGTCTTGCTGTTGATAGACAATTTTCTGCACCGGTAACGGCCAGAAGTGGCTCATACCCCGGACGCCTATGAGTAACAATAAACCAACCACCAGCAGGATACTGGTGCTCACAGCCGCCGCATTGAGCCATACCCATGGCGTACCACCTGCTACCCATTTTCTGACTGACGTCATGCTGCTGCTCCCATCATGACCTTCACAGTGAACTGTACTTTTCACGCAGGCGCTGGCGGATCAACTCAGCCCCCGTGTTGACGATGAAAGTGAACAGAAACAGCACCAGGGCGGCAAGGAAAAGGATACGATAATGTGTGCTGTGCAAAGCGGCCTCCGGCATTTCTACCGCGATATTGGCCGCCAGTGTGCGCATACCCTCAAACAGGTTCCAGTCCATGATTGGTGTGTTGCCGGTGGCCATCAATACGATCATGGTCTCACCGACCGCCCGGCCCAGTCCGATCATGACCGCCGAGAACATGCCTGGGCTGGCGGTGGGCAAAATCACCCTGACCAGCGTTTGCCACGGGGTTGCACCGAGTGCCAGGGAACCATCTGAAAGGGACTTGGGTACACCGTAAATTGCATCTTCAGCGATAGAAAATATGGTCGGGATGACAGCAAAGCCCATCGCGATGCCCACCACCATGGCATTTCTCTGGTCGTAGGAGATACCGGCCTCGCGGCTCAGCCAGGTGCGCAGATCACCCTCGAAGAACAGGTCTTGCAAAGGCCCGGCAACCTGCATTGCAAGGTAGCCCAGGATGAGCAGCACCGGCAATAGCAATACCGGCTCCCAGCCTGGCGGGAGTAAATCTTTCAAACGCCATTCGGCATTGCTCCAGAACCAGGCGAAGATCAACAAACCGACAGGCACAACCAGCAATAATGCCAGCACGCCGGCCAGGTTCTCTTCCAAAAAAGGCGCAAACCACAAGCCGGCCAGAAAGCCCAGTATAACGGTCGGCAAGGCTGCCATGATCTCAATGGTCGGCTTGACCATCCTGCGCAGTGCCGGTGACATGAAATAGGCAGTAAATGCCGCCCCCATCAAAGCCAGCGGCAACGCGAACAACATGGCATATAGTGCGGCCTTGAGCGTGCCGAAAGCGAGCGGGGTCAGGCTGAATTTGGGTTCAAATCCATTACTGGAGGCTGAAGATTGCCAGACATATTCGGGCTTGGTGTAATTTTCATACCAGACTTTCGCCCACAATGAAGCAAATGACACCTCCGGGTGTTCGTTGTCAATGACCGCCAAATCCACGCTGCCATTCGAGTCCAACAACAACAAGCCGGATGCACGTGGCGCGAGG
>QIKV01000127.1 GCA_003233115.1 Oceanospirillales bacterium | reverse complement strand
AAATTCTTTCCATGCGAAGAGTACACCCAGGATGTTCTCAGAATCACGTGCTTGCAGCCACTGGCAGCAATGGCCATTTCGCCTGCCAGCTTACTGTCACCGTAAACATTCCGGGGGGCGGGCGTATCCGTTTCGAGGTAGGGAGCCCCCGGTTGACCGTCAAAGACATAATCAGTGGAATAATGAAGCAAGCGGGCATTATTTCGTTTTGCCCAACCCGCTAACCGCTCGGGTATAGCTGCGTTGATCCTGAAGCTTGTTTCGGGGTCGGCCTCAGCCCGGTCAACAGCCGTATAGGCGGCCGTGTTGACAATCAGCTCAGGACGCAGGCGGTCGAGCATATTCTCCAGCTTCCCGGCATCGCTCATATCCAGCGCCAGCCAGTCTTTGGTGTCAATATCCGGCGTACTCAGGTCAGTTGCGACCACGCGCCCGAAGGCGGATAACAACGGCCGCAACTCGCTGCCGAGTTGGCCGGCGGCACCGGTCAGTAGTATGTTCATTCAGGCGGGACCGGCAAATGTTCAAACGCTACATCACGCAGGTAAGGCGCTGCGCGGTCCCTGGCTGAGATGGACTCGGGTGCAAGGGGCCATTTCACCTTGATATCCGGATCATTCCAGGCAATGGCTGCATCGAATTGAGGCAGGTACTCGGTGGTACAGTGGTAATGAAACAGCGCGCTGTCGCTGAGCACAATAAAGCCATGGGCGAATCCTTCGGGGATATACAACTGGCGATGATTATCCGCGCTCAATTCCACGCCTGCCCACTGACCGAATGACGATGACCACCGGCGTATATCCACCGCCACATCGAAAATGCGGCCTGCAAATACAGATACCAGCTTCCCTTGCGGCTGTTGGTACTGGTAGTGCAAGCCACGCAAAACACCCTTGGCGGAGCGCGAAACATTGGCCTGCGCGAATGCAGCAGGTAAACCGTGACTATGGTAACTGCTCGACTTCCAGGTTTCCTGAAAGAAGCCCCTCTCATCACCGTGCACTTCTGGTTCAATGATGACGACACCGTCAAGCCCGGTCGCAAGAACCCTCAACCGTTCGCCCCCCGCTCAAGTAGCTGCACCAGATATTCACCATAACCGCTGCTGCGCAAAGGTTCGGCGAGTTCCAGGACTTGCTCACGATCAATCCAACCATGAAAAAAGGCGATCTCCTCCGGACATGCGACCTTGAGTCCCTGGCGCGCCTCGATGGTTTCGATAAAGCTGGATGCCTGTTGCAGCGACTCGTGTGTGCCGGTATCCAGCCAGGCATAACCACGACCCAGGCGCTCCAGATGCAGGCTGCCATCGGCAAGGTAACGGCGGTTTAAATCGGTAATTTCAAGTTCACCCCGGGGGGAAGGTTCCAATTCACGGGCAAACTGGCTGGCCCTGCCATCATAAAAATACAGGCCGGTAACAGCATAATTTGAACGGGGTATGGCGGGTTTCTCCTGCAGGCTGAGTACCCGCATCTGCTGATCAAATTCAACCACGCCGTAACGTTCCGGGTCACGTACCCAGTAACCGAATACCGTGCCCCCGTGCAAGCGCTGCATGCAGGCGCCAAGCAATGCCTGCAAGCCGCCGCCATGAAAAATATTATCACCAAGAATCAGGCAGGAAGGGTTCCCGGCAAGGAATTCTTCGCCGATGATGAAGGCTTGTGCCAAACCATCCGGACTTTCCTGTGCCGCAAACGATAGTTGTATTCCCCACTGACTGCCATCGCCAAGCAGTCGCTCGAACAAGGCTCGTTCATGCGGCGTGGTGATGACCAGTATTTCCCGAATGCCTGCCTGCATCAGCGTGGATAACGGATAATAGATCATCGGCTTGTCATACACCGGCAGTAGCTGTTTACTGATCACCCGGGTTATTGGATACAGGCGGGTACCGCTGCCTCCGGCCAGGATAATGCCTTTTCTTGACACGGCGTTCCTATGCGCGTCGAAATTCAGAACGGAATATCGTCGTCATCAAAGTCGCTGTCGGCTTTCGGGGCGGCTTGCGGTGCCGGTGCAGGCGCATTGCTGCGGAATCCACCATCGCCCTGTTGAGGGCGTGCACCGGTTTCCCCGCCACGGCCTCCCAGCATCTGCATCTCGCTGGCCACGATCTCTGTGGTGTAACGATCCTGCCCGTTCTGATCCTGCCATTTGCGGGTCTGCAGTTTTCCTTCAATGTAGACCTGCGAGCCTTTATGCAGGTACTCACCCACGATTTCGGCCAAACGCCGGAAAAATACAACCCTGTGCCACTCGGTCTTTTCCTGTTTCTCGCCGGTTTGTTTGTCATTCCAGCTTTCAGACGTGGCCACGGTGATATTTGCGATTGCCGCGCCGCTGGCGGTATATTTCACATCCGGGTCTTTACCCAGGTTACCCACCAGAATTACTTTATTAACACCTCTTGCCATCAAGCATCTCCTGCTATGCGAAGCGCCGCTCCGCAGTTCAAATTCAGACCCTGAAGTGTAGCATATACCATCAGGCCCGCTGCCTGTTTTGCGCTGGCCTTAGCCATACCAGTGTGGCCACGGCCCACAGCGCAGAAAGCGAACCCGCAACACTCAAAGTCACCACTTCTCCACTCACTCCCAGCAACCATCCGCCACCCACTCCGCCAGCAAACGCACCGAGAAACTGGAAAGTGGTGTACAAACCCATTTTCCGTCCCCGGTCTGCTGTACCGGCCAACTGGCTAACCATGGCAGGCATTGTCGCTTCCAGCAGGTTAAACGCCAGGAAGAAACCCAGCAAGAACACCAGCATTGCGAGAACAGACCAGCCAACCGACATCAGCCCCAGTGACCCGCCCAGAACCAGGAATGCCAACGGCAGGGCCTGGTATTCCTGGTGCCGGGCGGATATACGCCGCAACAGCGGGAAAACCAGCAGTGCCGAGCCGAGCATGGACGGCACGTATAACCGCCAGTGGTACACCAACTCAAAGTTAAAGTGCTTGACCAGCATCCCCGGAATAACTACGAATAACAACGTCATCAGGGTATGCAATAAGAATACCGAAAGCGCCAGCGGCCAGACAGTGGTGGATTGCCCTGTATCCTGTAGGACTTCCTCCTCTATTTCCGGCATCTTTGGCAGGCTCAACACGAGTACCATGCCCATGACACCAAGCACCGCAGTGATCCAAAACAGGCCGTTGAGGCCCACCAGTGTTGCCATCGGAACCGAGACCATCATTGACAGCAGGAATGACGCGCCAATGCCCATGCCAATGATGGCCATGATGATACTGCGATTTTTCGAACTGGTATGATCAGCAGCAAATGCAAGCGCAACCCCGGCGATGGCGCCACCGCCCTGTATAGCACGACCGACGATCAGCATTCCCATCGTATCCGCCATCGCTGCAACGACGCCACCGAGTACAAACAGTAACAATCCACCCAGCATGACGGGCTTGCGACCAAACCGGTCTGACAGTTTCCCGAATGGCTGTTGCAGTATCGCCTGGGTCAGGCCGTAAATGCCCAGAGCCAACCCGGCTCTGGCAGGGGTGAATCCCGGGATATCAGCCGCCAGTATCATGAACACGGGCAGAATCATGAACAGCCCGAACATGCGAAAAGCGATAACGCCCGCCAGCGTGATACCCGCGCGCAGCTCAAAGGGTTTTAATTGACCAGACAATTTATAATTCCTCTTTATCGTGCCCGGATGGGCAGCACAGTATAGGCGGCATATTGCTATATTTCATATCATTTATTCAGGCACGGGGTACTATCACTTATAATCATCGAAACAACAGAGTATTTGAATGACCGTGAGCCCCGAAACCGCGATTGCCGACTGTCAATCTCCGCTAGAGCAGGTTATCTCGCTCAGCGCGCCGGATATGGCCAAAGTTGATGAGTGTATCCGTCAAAGCCTGCAATCTGAGGTGGTTCTGATCAACCAGATTGCCAACTATATTGTCTCCAGTGGCGGCAAGCGTTTGCGTCCAATGCTACTGACGATCTGTGCACATGCCTGCGATTACCAGGGACAGAACCACATACCGCTGGCGGCCATTATCGAATTTATTCATACGGCAACGCTCCTGCATGATGATGTGGTGGACGAATCTGATCTTCGGCGCGGCCAGCAAAGCGTGCATGCCGTGTGGGGAAACGCGGCCAGCGTGCTGGTGGGTGATTTTCTGTATTCACGTAGTTTCGAGATGATGGTGGGCCTCAACTCGATGCGAGTTATGGAGGTATTGGCGCATACCACCAACACCATTGCCGAAGGTGAAGTGCAGCAACTACTCAATATGGGCGACCCTGAAGTAGACCATTTCCGCTACATGCAGGTCATCGAGAACAAAACAGCCAAGCTGTTCGAAGCAGCCTGCAGGCTCGCAGCCATCATCAGTGCACAACCGGTTGCAATTGAGAATGCCCTCGCCTTGTACGGCAACCGGCTGGGATCTGCATTCCAGATTGCCGACGATGTGCTGGATTACACCGGTGATGCCGGAACCATGGGGAAAAACGCTGGTGATGACCTGGCCGAAGGCAAGCCTACCCTGCCGTTGATCTTTGCCCGTGAAAGATGCCAGCAGGACGAGCGCGAATTGCTGGATGAGGCTATTCGGAACGGCGGACTGGATGACCTGTCACCGGTTCTGGCCATCATTGAAAAAACAGATTCGCTCAATGCAGCCATGGCCTGCGCCAGGACAAAGGCTGGTGAAGCCAGGCGGACCCTTCAGGATCTGCCTGCGTCACCATGGCGGCTCGCGTTGGAGCAACTCGCAGAGTACAGCGTGAACAGGAATCATTAATGCGGTGGACATTTATGTCCACCATACTGCTTAGCTACCCAGTTTTGCGTTCCATTCAGCCACCCGGCCGGCTTGCTGTTCAAGCAATTCATCGCCGCCGGTAATGGTAACGGAAATCAGATCATCCTCACCGGCGATGGCATTGACCACGGCCTGATCATCGGCTGACACCACGCTGCCAAAAACCGTATGCTTGCCATCCAGCCATGGTGTTTCTATGTGGGTAATAAAAAACTGGCTGCCGTTGGTGCCCGGGCCTGCATTCGCCATGGACAGCTTGCCGGGCGCATCATGCCTGAGCTGTGTGCTGCATTCATCTTCGAAACGATAGCCAGGCCCACCCGTGCCGGAACCCAGCGGACAGCCACCCTGGATCATGAAATTATCAATCACGCGGTGAAAACTGAGGCCGTCATAAAATCCATGTTTTACGAGGTTAATGAAATTAGCCACCGTCACCGGTGCGTGCTGCGCGTACAGGCGCAAGTGGATCACACCCTTGCTGGTATTCATTTCCGCCAGTATCTCATTTTCGGTATTTGTCATCTGTGGACTCCATTGTAAATATTTTTTGAAACTTTTCCCGGGTTATGAGGGTCTCTATTAGTACGAGGCCGCGGGCAATGGTCTCTCCCTCATGCCAACAGGGTACCTATGCACTCCTCACTCCCTGTCCCGCGGCCTTTTTTAATGGGTGCCCGGTGCGCTTTTTTCAATGCCTGCATAGCTTGCAAATTGATCACCCCGGTCCTCAAAATCTCTGAAATGCGGAAAACTGGGCGCGCCGGGAGACAGCAGAATACAGCCTTTTTCAGGTACCAGGCTCTGCGCCAGCACCACTGCCCGCGACAAATCCTCCACCGCGTGCAAGCCGCCTGCCGGCTTAACCCCGGATGCCCTCAGGCTTGCGAGAATTTTTAAACCATTATCCGGCATGGTGATGATTGCCTGGGGCGCCTGCACGGCCAGCCTGGTAGCAAAATCACTCCAATCCAGGCCCCGGTCCATCCCACCGAGCAATAACACCACGGCTTCAGTTCCGATGGTTTGCAGTGCTGCCGCAACCGATACTGGTGTGGTGGAAATGCTGTCATCTATATAAGAGACACGGTTTCTTTCACCAATAAACTGCAGACGATGGGGCAACCCGGTAAACGATGCCAGCGCCTGGTCAAGATCAGCAATCTCCAGCCCCAACCCATCGATCACCGTCAGTGCGGCAGCCAGGTTTTGCATATTGTGCTCCCCCGGAAGTGCTGTGGGTGCGGAAACAATTTGCCCCTCATGCCCGGAAACCACTTCATTCTCACCAGCCTGCCAGCCGCGACCTTCACCGCTGTCATCGTTAAACCAAATGATATCGCGGTGCTGCAGCAGACTTTCACGCAACACCGAATCCGAGAAATTAGCAATCAAGCGGCCCCCGACCGTTAACTCTGCCAGCCTGAGCTTGTCCGCCCGGTAGCGCTGAGCGCCACCATGCCAGTCAATATGTTCATCGCTGAGATTTAGAATCACTGCAACGTCCGGTTCAGCTTCAAGGTCTGATATCTGGTAACTGGATAGTTCAATAACCCACCAATCAACAGCCGGGTTGTCGCAATCCAGCATCGGCCTGCCGATATTTCCGGACAGGCAGGCATGTACACCCGCACAATTAAGCAGATGTGCGGTTAATGCAGCGGTGGTGCTTTTGCCTTTTGTGCCACTGATACAGATCGTTTTTGCAGCCGGGTTTTCTGCAAACCACAGCGTACTGGCAGTCGTAAATCGCACACCAAGGGACCGTAGTTGTTGTAACTCCTCGCGATAGGGGCTGATACCGGCGGAACGAACCAACAGATCAAATTGCTGCAGGCGCTCAACGTCCAAAGGACCGAAGTGGCAATGATCAAGGTCGGGGTCGAGTGTTTCAACAAAGCCGTCATCACTGGCGCTTTCTGCAAACAGACTGATAACCTTGGCCGGAAAACGGTCGCGAATTTGCCGCCAAACGGCCTGGCCTTCCCGGCCAAGCCCAAGAATGCCGACATGGCCGGTGGCGAGGTCCTTAAAGCGCACCAGGCTTGCCCATGACCGCAACTGGAATACAATGTTCCGCACGGGGATCCGGATGTAATTCGAGCGCACCCGCCCGCATGATTTCCGGGCAGCCGGCCAGCGCCCGCACGACAGCTTTATCCTGCCAGCCAGGCTGTTCTGTCAATTGCTTCATCGCTGCCCGGCTCTCAGCGATGCTGCCTACGCATTCAAAAGGTTTCTGGGCTTCCAGGCCGCACAGCGCTTTGAAACCCAGCATTTGGTCGTCCCGGTCAAGCAGATCGCCCCCCTGAATGGCAATCAATTGCTCCGGGCGCATGAACGGCGCCAATGCAAGTGCTGTAAACCGGCACTTGGGACAGTTCCGGCACCAACGCCCCTTGATATGTGATCCATCCTGGTGAAAATTCCGGTTGCAACTTGAAAACACCGCATGATATGCCGTCATTTCAGCAAACCGCCGGGCGATCGCGATTTCACCGTAGGGCCGCAATACAGAAAAATACTCAACATCGGGCGAGATCCGATCACGGATAAGCTCCCGGAAGACCTGTTCGAAAGCCAGACTTTTGCTGTACTGGTGGTTAATCTCCCTGCCCTGGGGGTCGGTCAAATTTGCCTCGTTGGCAGAAGATTCGTTGGCAAAGACAATGTAACGATAGCCATACAGCAGGCCGGCACATAACAAAATGGCTGAATTGATCGCCGTCACCGGTACATGGCCGTTCCAGGCGCCCGCCGCGTTCATTTCGCCAAGCACGGGTGATAACTTTCGGCCGATACGCAACAGGGGTAGTCCGGCCGCCCCGGCCGTATCACCAATCAGCTTTGCAGCGCCCACACAGGCTGGCTGAACCGCTATGCCAGCATCCCTGAGCAACTGCAAAGCAACCAGGCTGTCCTTGCCGCCCCCCATGGCAACCAGGGCACGCACAGGAAGATCCAGAGCCAGCGCTGCAGTCGCCTGGCCGGTGTTGGATTCAAAGTGGATTACCGGTGCGAGATCCAGTTGGTTACTGTAGGCAAACTCACCCAGGCCCTGCAAATACAATTCATGTAAAAATGCAGCCAGGGACCCATCTACATTGCACCCGGCCAGGTCCATACTGCGTGCCAGCCCTGCCTTGTAGTAACTGATCCCGGCGATCAAATGCAGCACTTCGAGCGCCTGAAGAAAAGCGGCCTGGCGGGCTGCGTCCGACAGGCACGGTGCCCGGGGGAAAGTAATGACCTCGCTCAGCGACTGGCCGTCCACAGCATATGCAAGCGTAGCTTCACCTTTGGCGGCATCGTAGTGGTGCCCGGTGAAACTGAAACAGTTTGCCTGCCTGCCACTTTCTGTTAAACCATTCATGACCCGTGCTCAAAGCCCTGTGGGGTGTGATGCAGAAACGTTACCCGAAGCGGCAAATGGTGTACAGCGTGCTGCAATAAAAAAGAGGCGGCACCGGCTGTGCTGCCGCCTCGGGTTGGCAGGGACCCTGACAGGTCCCTGAGGAGTGTATTTATCAGGTCATTTATAAGTTGGTTCCACACTGACCCGGACTGGAATGCGATCGCCCGGCGGCTCATTCATTGTGCTGCGATAGATTTTCCCCCGATACTTCCAACTCACATCCCAGGCAACTACCCGTTCTTCACTGCGCCAATTGGTCTCGGTACGACAACGCTGCTCCTGGGCGGTGTAAAACCTTGGCGGATAGCGGCGGTACTGGGCATCGGTAGCCACTGCTCCGCCAATTGCGGCACCCGCAATGGTAGCGGCCGTTTTTCCGTGACCGCCTCCGAACTGGTGACCGATAACGCCACCCAGGATGGAGCCGAAGATGGCCGGTACCGGTGAGCGACGTTCAGGCACGCGGCGACGAACATTCTGTTGCCGGCAGACTTGTTGATTGTCGGGTATTTGCACAACCTCGGTTATCGGCTGAACATCCACCACCCTGGCATAGTCGTAACTCGCGTTGTCATAAGGCTGCTTTGAGTACGAACCTTGATTGTCACTTGCCCACGCAGGCATGGCGCCAACCGTAAATAGCAATGCACCAGCCATCACAAAACGATATTTTCGTATACAATTGGTCATCCAAATCTCCTTGTCAGCCGGTTCCCGATTTGCTCAACTGGCCAATCACCTGGCCTGTGGCAACAGCTTACAGCCAGACCCGTGAATCGGAACTGAACAGACCAGAGGTAAAACCAGTGACATATGTCATTTGCCGGTCTGGAGTAAACGTACTAGGATTATCGTCCCACTTGTCAATCCACTAAAGGACTGCCCTATGCCCAGCTATCGAACCAAGGATATCCGCAACATTGCCCTGGTGGGCCATACCGGCTCAGGAAAGACCACGTTGGCAGAAGCCTTGCTGGTTCATTCGGGCACCAAGGGCGAAGTGGGGACAGTTGAGCGGGGCACCACCACCATGGACCATGACCCACTGGAGCGTACCTACCAGCATTCACTCGATTCCGCCCTTGCCAGCCTTGACTTCAAAGGCATGCACCTGAACCTGATCGACACCGCCGGCTTCCCTGATTTCCGGGGGCCCACGCTGGCCAGCATGACGGCGGTGGAAACCACGGCGATTGTGGTCAATGCACACAATGGCGTTGAGCTATCAACCCGGCGACTGATGCGCAGAGCCAAGCGGCGGCGGTTGTGCCGGATGATCATCATCAACCGGATCGATGTGGAAGGCGTTGACCTTACCCAGGTAGTTAAAGACCTGCGCAGTGAGTTCGGGCCGGAATGTCTGCCAGTGAACCTTCCGACCGGGAATCTCAGCAAGGTCAGCGACTGTTTCTTCCAGACTGAGGGCGAGACGGATATCTTTTCGCTTGCCGAAGCGCACGAGGCCATCATTGACCAGGTGGTTGAGGTCAATGAAGACCTGATGGAAAAATACCTTGAAGGCGAAAAACTGTCACGCGAGGAGTTACATGCCGCGTTTGAGCAGGCACTGCGCGAAGGTCACCTTGTACCGATCTGTTTCGTCTCGGCCAAAACCGGCGCCGGTATGACCGAGTTGCTGAATTTCTTCGACCGACTGTTACCCAACCCCCGGCATGGTAACCCACCAACGTTTCTGAAAGGTGAAGGGGACGATGCCGTTGAGATTGCAACGACCGGCAAGGCCAGTGACCATGTCATCGCGCATGTTTTCAAGATTACCAACGACCCGTTTGTCGGCAAATTGAGTATTTTCAGGATTTATCAGGGTACGATACGACCCGATTCACAACTGTTTATCGGTGATGCCAGAAAACCCTTCAAAGTCGGTCACCTGTTCCGCATACAAGGGGGCAAGCACGTTGAAATTGACGTCGGCATTCCGGGCGATATCTGTGCCGTGGCCAAGGTGGAAGACATCCATTACGACGCGGTGCTGCATGACTCGCATGACGAAGACAGCTTCTACCTCAAGCCATTGGGCTTTCCAAAACCCATGTACGGACTTGCGGTAAACACCAAAAGCCGCGGCCAGGAACAGAAACTTTCTACCGCGCTGCAGCGCTTGCAGGAAGAAGACCAGTGTTTCGTGGTTGAACATAACCAGGAACTGAATGAAACCGTCATGCGCGGCCTGGGTGAACTGCATATGCGCGTGATCCTGGAACGTATGCAAGAGCGTTACAAGGTCGAAGTCAACACACGCCCGCCACGCATTGCCTATCGGGAAACGGTTACCCGCCCTGCAGAAGGCCATTACCGGCATAAGAAACAGACCGGCGGAGCCGGGCAATTTGGCGAGGTCTTCCTGCGTATACAACCCAAACCCCGTGGCGAGGGCTTTGAATTCATCAACAAGGTGGTCGGCGGCGCAATTCCCTACAACCTGATTCCCGCTGTTGAAAAAGGTATCAGGCAATTACTGACCGAAGGCGCTATTGCGGGTTATGCCATGCAGGACCTCGAAGTAACTGTTTATGACGGCAAATTCCACCCGGTGGACTCAAAGGAAATAGCGTTTGTAATTGCCGGGCGCCATGCATTTCTTGATGCCATCAACAACGCAGGCCCGCAAATACTTGAGCCCATCGTCAGCGTGGATGTGACGGTACCGGACACGGTGATGGGTGATATCACCGGCAACCTGGCCGGCAGGCGAGCACGCATCTCCGGCACGGAGTCCTTGCGCGGCGGCCTGGTAACCATCCGTGCGGATATCCCGTTGAGTTCGCTGTCGGACTACCATACCGAACTGAAAAGCCTGACCCAGGGCCAGGGCACCTATACCATGGAACTCAGCCATTACGACCCGGTCCCCTCGCAGGTCCAGCAGGAACTGATGAAGGCCTTCCGGCCCAGTAAGGAGGACTAGGAGGAAACCGCAAATCCTACCGGGCAGTATTGGGTTGCGCCATATTCAAGCAAACATTTTAATCGCTGCTTTTAGTGCATCGGACAGGATATCGATTTCCTCGAAGGTGTTATAGATACCCAGCGATGCGCGGGCGGTCGCCGGCAAACCGAAGAACTCCACTACCGGCATGGCACAATGGTGGCCGGTACGGATGGCGACGCCGTGCAGGTCAATGATGGTCCCCACGTCATTGGCGTGAATATCACCCAATACAAATGCCATGACACCGGCTTTGTGGGTGGCCGTGCCAATCATTCTGAATCCTTCAATCTGAGATAACTTTTCGGTACCGTAAGCAAGCAGGCGGGCTTCCCATGCGGCCACGTTCTCCATACCCAGACTTTGCAGATAGTCCACTGCTGCACCCAGGCCGATGGCACCGGCGATATTGGGTGTACCGGCCTCAAATTTACCGGGTGCTTCATTGAATGTGGATTTCTCAAAAGTTACATGGCGGATCATTTCCCCGCCACCCTGGTATGGGGGCATGGCCTGCAGGTGCTCGGCACGTCCCCACAGCACGCCAATGCCGGTCGGGCCGTACATCTTGTGGCCGGAAAAGCAATAAAAATCACATCCCAGCGCCTGCACGTCAACCGCCTGATGCGGCATCGCCTGGGCGCCATCGACCAGCACCGGGATACCGTGCTGCTTTGCCAGGGCACATATTTCGGCCACCGGGTTGACCGTTCCCAGTGCATTGGATACGTGCACCACGCCGAGCAATTTTACCCGCTGTGTCAACATGTCTGCCAGCGCATCCATTTCCAGTTCACCACGCTGATTTATCGGCACCACCTTCAACACGGCGCCGGTCTCCTCACACAGCATCTGCCAGGGAACAATGTTGGAGTGGTGCTCCATCCAACTGATCAGGATCTCGTCACCTGGCTGCAAACGTGGCCGCACAAAACTGTGGGCTACCAGGTTGATGGACTCTGTGGTACCGCGGGTAAATACAACTTCCTGCGCTGCAGGTGCATTGATAAAACCTGCCGTCTTGATGCGTGCCTGCTCGTAGGCCTCTGTGGCCTCCTGGCTCAGCGTGTGCACGCCGCGGTGAATATTCGCATTGTGATTGAGATAAAAATCGTTAACTGCGTCGATCACTTTGAGTGGTCGCTGGGCAGATGCTGCAGTATCGAAGTAAACCAGCGGCTTGCCATGTACGCTGCGCTGCAAAATAGGGAAATCAGCACGGACTTTCTCAATGTTGAGCCCGGTGCCGGCAGTCGTTGGGGCGGATGGACTCATCGGTCTGGCGGGCCTGCATCGTCGGCCTGGGGCATGGCATCGAGCATGCGCTGTGCAATGGCTTCAGCCAATTGACGGTCAGCCAGTTTGTCGCAGACTGTGCGGCAAAAAGCAATCGTCAACATCTGTCTCGACTGTTCTTCGCTCAGCCCACGGCTGCGCAAATAAAAAATGGCCTGCTCATCCAGTTGTCCCACCGTTGCACCATGACTCGCAATAACTTCATCTGCATAGATTTCGAGTTCCGGCTTGGTGTCGATTTCAGCCCGCCTGGACAGCAGGATGTTGGCATTGGATTGTTTGGCCTCAGTGCCGTCAGCGCCTGCATGAACATAGACCGCCGTGTTGAATACCGCTTTACCGCTGCCGCCGGCGACGCCGCGGAAATACTGTTCGCTGCGACCGCCGGGCGCCATATGGTCCACTTTGGCGTGGTTATCTACATGGCGACTACCGTCCAGCAAGTAGGCGCCATTGAGGCTGGTTTTGGCAGCATTGCCCAGCAGACTGCAATGCAGATCATGCCGCACCAGGCCACCGCCGAAATCAAAGCCATAGTAGCCATATTCGCTGCCGGCCTGCTGTGAAATTTCGGTACGCGTTATCAGGCCGGTATGATCTGATTCCTGCTGTAAGCGCACATGCTGTAGCGAGGAGCCCTCACCCAGCGCCGCCTGGACTACGATATTGCTGGTATTGGTATTGACGTGCGGAGTTTCAAACTGCTCGAGCAATTCCAGTTTTGCCCCGGGCTCGAGCAGCAGGCAGATGCGGGAGCTGAACAGGCGCGCTGTGTCGGTAACGGTGGTAGACCAGTTCAATAAAATACGACCGCCATCCGCACCGTTTGCAACGTGAATAACCATGCCGTTTTCCAGCATGGCCGTGTTTAAAGCAGTGAAACCGTCGCAAGAAAGTTTTTTCTGTTGTGATTGGGGCAATGACTCCAGCAATGCCTGCAAGCCGCTGACACCACAACTGAGTGCCGCTTTAAGCGACAGCAGGGTAACACCGGCCGGCAATTCGATATGGGCGTCCAACATGCACCCATCGAGCATACCCACCGGGTATCCGTCTTCTGCCATGCGGGTCAAGTCAGGTGAAATACCCGCTTCAGTGCCCTGTGCCAACTGCGTCCCCCGGCGTTCAAGCGCTGCCAGCCCGGTGTACTTCCACGCCTCATCCTTGCGCGTCGGCAAGCCGTGTGCGCGGAACTGTTCCGCTCCGGCATGGCGCAATGCCCTGAACCAACCCGGGTGGGTACCGGTGTCCTGCGGTAATTCAGCAGCGAGCTGTGCTGACCATTCGTTCATGGAGATTCCACCGGGCCGTTGCCTGCGTCGCCGAGGGTCCCGATACCACCACCTTCCAGCCAGGCATAGCCCTGCTCTTCAAGTTTCAATGCCAGATCGGCACCGCCGGTGGCAACCAGCCTGCCGTGTGCCAGCACGTGAACTTTATCCGGCACGATATAATCCAGCAGGCGCTGGTAATGTGTAATAACAATAATTGCACGGTCTTCGGAGCGCAGCCGATTGACCCCTTCGGCAACGGATTTCAATGCGTCGATATCCAGACCGGAATCCGTTTCATCCAGGATGGCCAGCGCCGGCTCAAGCACCGCCATCTGGAATATCTCGTTGCGCTTTTTCTCACCACCGGAGAACCCCTCATTTACTGCACGATGCAGCAATTCATCACCGATATGCAGCACCTTCAGCTTTTCGCGCACCAGGCGCAGGAAGCCGACCGAATCCAGTTCGGGCTCGCCGCGATACTTGCGCTGGGCATTTAACGCAGCACGCAGAAAATAGGTATTGTTGACGCCCGGGATTTCGACCGGGTACTGGAAGGCCAGGAACACACCTTCGCAGGCACGTTCTTCCGGCTCCAGCGCCAGCAGGTTTTTACCTTTGAAAACAACCTCACCCTGGGTAACTTCATAACCTTCGCGGCCTGCCAGTACATTGCCCAGGGTGCTTTTTCCAGCACCGTTTGGGCCCATGATGGCGTGGATTTCACCACCCTTCACTGCCAGGTCCAGGCCTTTGAGGATTTCCTTGCCCGCCACATTGGCGTGCAGGTTGGTAATTTTTAACATGCTTGACATACTCTTCCCATTAAGTTTTTTAACCAACGGCGCCTTCGAGACTGACTTCCAACAGGGCCTTGGCCTCGACTGCGAATTCCATCGGCAGCTCTTTGAATACCTGCTTGCAGAAACCATCAACGATCATCGAAACGGCATCTTCTTCAGAGATCCCGCGCTGTAAACAATAAAATAACTGGTCTTCACCAATCCTTGAGGTGGTCGCTTCGTGTTCGACCTTCGCAGTCGGATTGCGCACTTCAATGTAGGGAAAGGTATGCGCACCACATCGCTTTCCGATCAGCATGGAGTCGCACTGGGTGTAGTTGCGGGCATGGTCGGCACGCGGCGTCATCCGGACCAGTCCGCGGTAGGCATTTTGTGCATGACCGGCGGAAATGCCCTTGGAAATAATCTTGCTGCGCGTATTGCGGCCGATGTGGATCATCTTGGTGCCGGTATCCGCCTGCTGATAATTATTGGTCAGAGCGACCGAGTAAAACTCGCCCCTCGAATCGTCTCCACGCAGAATACAACTGGGGTACTTCCAGGTAATCGCGGAACCGGTTTCCACCTGGGTCCACGAAATACGCGAACGCGCACCGCGGCAATCGCCACGCTTGGTGACAAAATTGTAAATCCCGCCCACGCCGTTTTCGTCGCCCGGATACCAGTTCTGGACCGTCGAGTACTTGATGCCTGCATCTTCCAGCACGACCAGCTCCACCACCGCAGCATGTAACTGGTTTTCATCACGCATCGGTGCCGTGCAGCCTTCGAGGTAGCTGACGTAGGCGCCCTCTTCCGCGATGATCAGGGTACGCTCAAACTGGCCGGTTTCCGCCGCATTGATGCGGAAATAGGTAGACAACTCCATCGGGCAACGAACACCCCTGGGTATGAACACAAAACTGCCGTCGGTGAAGACCGCAGAATTCAGGGCGGCGAAAAAATTGTCTCGTTGCGGCACCACGGTGCCGAGGTACTTTTTCACCAGCTCAGGGTGTTCCTGTACGGCTTCGGAAAACGAGCAGAAAATGACACCGGCCTTACCCAACTCTTTCTTGAAAGTCGTGCCGACAGAAACCGAATCAAATACTGCATCCACGGCCACCCCCGCCAAACGGGCGCGTTCATGCAACGGCACACCCAGTTTGTCATAGGTTTCCAGTAATTTCGGATCAACTTCATCCAGGCTTTGCGGCCTGTCCTGGTCTGACTTCGGGGCAGAAAAATATGAAATCGCCTGGAAATCAATGGCGTCTATGTTCAGGTGCGCCCAATCCGGTTGCTGCATCCCCAACCAATGTGTGTACGCTTTGAGGCGCCATTCCAGCAACCATTCCGGCTCATTTTTACGGGCCGAAATGGTGCGGATTACATCCCCTGAAAGCCCAGGCGGCAACGTGTCGGATTCTATATCCGTAACGAAACCATGCTGGTATTTCTGCTCAACCAGTGTGTCGATAGTGGATCTCTGTTTGCTCATTTATCGATCTCTTATTCAGGCGTTCAACGTATTGATGTGCAGTGGTGATGCAGCCGGTTTCACGGGCTGAGCCATTTCTGCCAGTGACACGCCGGCCATTGCATTGGCGATCGCAACGCTGATGCGTTGCCAGTTACCGCGTAGCCCGCAAATGGCCTCCTGCGCACACAAACCTTCTTCAACACTGCATTCGGTCATGGCGATTGGGCCTTCAATGGCAGCAATAATCTCAGCCACGCTGATGTCCGATGCATCCGTTTCCATGCTGTAACCGCCGCTGGCACCACGGAAAGACTGAACCAGGTCTGCTTTTACCAATAATTTCATAACTTTGCTAACGGTCGGCAACTCCAGGCTGGAACGCTCAGCCAACGCCGCAGTACTCAAAACCTCTCCGCGGGAGGTGTGTAATTCAACCATCACCATAATGGCGTAGTCGGTCATCTTGCTGATGCGTAGCATGGCTCGTGTCCTGGTACTGAAAAGCAAATTACTCTGCTGAGCTTATATAGTACCATATTAGTCCTCTTTAAAGAGAATAAAAATACCGGTGCTATTTTCCACTGGCATATCAAACGGCGCCTGTTTGCGGCAAAATCCCATGCATGGAAACTTCCGGGCAAACTTCTGGGCCATCCGCACCAACAACTGACCAGCGCCTTGAACAGGCGCAGATCTGGCTGCAGTCACTTGGCATTGACCTGCAATCTGATTTATCAGTTATTGCCGGTGACGCGAGTTTTCGACGCTATTTCAGGGCCACGGTCGATGGTCAGCCACGCGTTTTAATGGATGCGCCACCACCCGGTGAAGACGTCCAGCCATTTATCGATATCAACCGGCGTTTAAGGGCGGCCAATCTCCACGCACCGGAAATCCTTCATGCAGACCGGAAAAACGGCTACCTGCTGCTGGAGGACCTGGGTGATGACCTGTACCGGCGCCTGCTCGATAGACATAACTTTGCTATTCATATCCCGCCGTTGTTCCAGGTACTCAAGAACCTGGCATTGGCTGTCAACAGCAATGCCTTACCGGAATATGATGCCGGATTATTAAAATCAGAAATGGACCTGTTTCCGGATTGGTATCTGGGCCGCCATCGCAGCACGATGCCTCGCGGGCAGTTCAATGCTGTATGGGGTGACTTCAGTGGCCGCCTGGTCGCCTCGGCCCTGGATCAGCCGCGCGGCTTTGTACACCGTGATTTTCATTCCTCCAACCTGCTAAAGTGTGCCGGTAACAGTGTCGGCATCATTGATTTTCAGGATGCCGTTAAAGGACCCGTCAGTTATGACTTTATCTCACTGATCTGGGATCGCTACATCGACTGGCCACGTGCGCAGATCGAAAGCTGGATGGAGGAATTCCGGCACGTACTCGGTGGCGATGTCAGCCGGCATATTGGGCCGCAACAGTGGCAACACTATTGTGACCTGATGGGCTTACAGCGTAACTTCAAAGTGGTCGGCATATTTGCCAGGCTGCATTACCGTGACGGAAAAAATGGCTATATTGAAATGATTCCCCGTTTTTTCCAATACATTACCAGCACCCTGCGCCGCTACCCGGAGTTTGCGGAAATGCTGGACATCCTGGAGCAGGATTCATGCGCGCCATGATCCTGGCCGCCGGGCGTGGAGAGCGCCTGCGGCCACTGACAGATAATGTGCCAAAACCGTTACTGCGGGTCGAAGGCAAGCCCCTTATCGTGCATCACCTTGAAAAACTGGCACAGGCTGGGTTCCGTGAAATTGTCATCAACCTGGCCCACCTCGGTGACATCATACGTGACACACTCGGCAGTGGCTCAGCCTGGAATCTGAACATCCACTACTCACTCGAATCCCCGCAGGCACTGGATACCGGCGGCGGTATTGAACAGGCGCTGCCATTGCTTGGGAAAGCACCATTCGCCGTGATCAACGCCGACATATTCACCCAATACCCCCGCACCAGGCTCAGGGCGATAAAGTGCGATCACGCACATCTCATTATGGTACCCAATCCTGCCCGCAACCCGCATGGTGATTTCGCCCTGACATGCGGGCGCATTGACCCTGACGGTGAACCACGCTACACATTCAGCGGCATCAGTGTGTACCACCCGCGCTTTTTCACAGCAAAATCGGCAGGCTGCTTTTCAATCGTGCCAATGTTAATTTCAGCCGCAAAAACTCACAAGGTCACTGGTGAACTGTATCGTGGCGACTGGCATGATATCGGCACTGTGCAGCAATTGGAGTCCTTCCGCGTGCCCCGACCGGGCATCAATTGATCCAGATCAACAGATTTCGTGCCGATACCCTACAATAACCATCGCTTTTAAGGGATAATACCGCGATCTGAGATTCCGGTATTCAACCGGTAAAAACCATCTCTTTACAGGGAGAGCTGCTGATGTCTTTGACCGTAGCGGTGCTGAAGGAACAAGCCAAAGGCGAACGCCGCGTGGCGCTGGATCCTGCAAGTGCCAATAAATTAGCCAGTAAGGGCTTTCAGGTCCTGATTGAAAAAGGTGCCGGCGACGCCGCTGGTTTCGCAGACCAACAATACTCGGATTGCGCCGTTCTGGATGATGCCGAGAGTATTCTGACCATGGCAGATATCTGGCTTTGGGTACAGGCACCGGCACCAGAGATTCTGGCAAACCTGCCTGCTGGAAGTTTATGTATGGGCCTGGTTTTCGCCCACCGCAACCCTGCCGTTGTTGACCTTCTCAAGGCGCACCGACTGACCTGCATGGCCATGGAGCTTGTGCCCCGCATTAGCCGTGCGCAATCGATGGACGTGCTTTCCTCGCAGGCGACCGTTGCCGGCTACAAGGCTGTGCTCAGGGCGGCCACGCTGGCGCCACGGTTATTCCCGATGCTGACAACGGCTGCTGGAACGCTGAGGCCGGCCAGCGTGGTCATTATCGGTGCCGGCGTCGCAGGCCTGCAGGCGATTGCCACGGCCCGCCGACTGGGCGCCCGGGTAGAGGCCTATGACATCCGTGCCGCTGCGCGCGAACAGGTTGAATCCCTGGGTGCGAAAATGATCGATACCGGCATTAGTGCAGAGGGAGAAGGCGGTTACGCGCGGGAGCTGACCGCAGAAGAGAAACAGCAGCAGGCCGATAAACTGGCTGAGCACCTCGCCAAGGCTGATGCCGTGATATCAACAGCAGCGATTCCGGGCAGACCCGCACCAAAAATTATCACCGAAGCCATGGTTGAAGGTATGGCGCCAGGCTCGGTTATTGTCGACCTGGCAGCAGAATCGGGTGGGAACTGCGTGCTGACCGAACCAGGCACCACCGTAGTCCGCAACGGCGTCATGGTGGACGGACCACTGGACCTCGCCTCCGAGGCAGCCATCCACGCCAGTGAGATGTATGCCCGCAACTTGCTCAACCTGCTGGAATTGCTGGTTGCAGACGAGCGTGTGAAAATTGACCGTGAAGACGAGGTGGTCGATGGCACGCTGTTGACTTATGCAGGCGAACTGGTCCATAAGGCCACCGCCGAGCTGCTGGCTAACAGCACATCGAACGAAACCCAAGCAAACGCAACCCAGGGAGATTGATATGGAAGGCTTTGTCGCCCTATATATTTTCATGTTGGCCGCATTTACCGGCTATGAAATTATTTCTAAGGTACCAACTATTTTGCACACTCCGCTGATGTCCGGTTCCAATTTTGTTCACGGCATCGTGCTGGTTGGCGCCATGGTCGCGCTGGGTCATGCCGACACAGACATTGAGAAGATTATTGGCTTCATCGCCGTATTGCTCGGCGCAGGTAATGTTGTCGGTGGCTTCGTGGTGACTGAACGCATGCTGGAGATGTTCAAATCCACCAAGGACAAGGATTGATCATGGAACTGAACTTAGAGGGATTGAACTTCGAATTGTTAATCGAGGTTGCTTATTTCGCTGCCGCCATCCTGTTTATCATGGGCCTGAAAGCCATGTCATCACCCGTCACTGCCCGCCGCGGAATATTCTGGGCAGGTATCGGTATGCTGGTCGCGACGCTGGTTTCTTTCGCCTACCCCGACATGCACAACTACATCCCGATGACAGCCGCTATCCTGATTGGCGGCATCATCGCCTGGTGGACCGGCAAACGTGTTGCCATGACCGATATGCCACAGATGATCGCGCTCTACAACGGTATGGGCGGCGGCTCAGCCGCAGCCATCGCAGCCGTTGAACTGGTGCGCCTTTCGGCGGGTGGTGAGCTGACCCTCTCCGGCCCCGTCAGCCAGGCGCTGGCGGTCATTGGTGCATTGATCGGCACCATTGCCTTCTCCGGCTCCATGATTGCTTTCGCCAAGCTGCAAGGCTGGATGCGAAAGGTCTACCGCTTCAAAGGCCAACAGATATTCAACCTGGCGATATTTGGCGCCCTGCTGTATTACGGCTGGGTCCTGACCGGTGGTAGTTTTGGCCAGAACGAACTAATGATCTTCTTTGGCCTGGCATTGCTGGTCGGCGTGCTAATGACAATAGGTATCGGTGGCGCGGACATGCCGGTGGTCATTTCGCTGTACAACGCACTGACCGGCCTGGCCGTTGGCTTTGAAGGCTTTGTGCTGCAAAACCCGGCCATGATGATTGCCGGTATCGTGGTAGGTTCAGCCGGCACCCTGCTGACCCAGTTGATGGCCAGAGCCATGAATCGTTCATTGGGAAATGTACTGTTCTCAAGCTTTGGCACCGGCGACGATGGCGGCAGCGGCAGCGCCGTCGAAGTCTCCGGCACCATGAAGGCAATTAATGCAGCCGATGCAGCCATTACCATGGCATACGCTGAAAGTGTCATCATCGTGCCGGGCTACGGCATGGCTGTCGCCCAGGCACAGCACAAGGTCTGGGAACTGACCAAGATCCTGCAGGAGAAAGGTGTGCGCGTCAGTTTTGCCATACACCCCGTGGCCGGTCGCATGCCCGGCCACATGAACGTGTTGCTGGCTGAAGCCGGCGTCCCGTATGATTTGATCTACGACCTGGAAGACATCAACAGCCAGTTTCCAACGGCGGACGTGGCACTGGTGATCGGTGCCAACGATGTGGTCAACCCGGCGGCCCGTAAAGATACCTCCAGCCCGATTTACGGCATGCCCATCCTTGACGCAGATAAAGCCCGCAACGTGTTCGTCATCAAGCGCGGCCAGGGCACCGGTTTCTCCGGTATCGAGAACCTGCTGTTTTTCGAGGACAACACGCGCATGTGCTATGGCGATGCGCAGGATGTAGCACAGAAGCTGATTACCGGCGTTAAATCACTCTGACCCTGTCAAACCCGCCCCCGATGAAGTTTTTGTCGGGGGTCGGTGGCTTTCGAAGCAGAATAAGATTGTACTTAGTGTTGTACTGTGGTATAACACCTGTGCATAACTGAACGACAGGACAGTACCCGTATGAAATTCATCCGAACCCTTTCCCTGCTTGCCGGCCTGACCCTGATTCTCGCTGGCTGCAACCAGGAGTCTGACCAGGCACCTGCGCCCGTCAAAGCAAATACCAATCCACTGCTCGCATACGTACCGGCCGATTCAGCCTATGTATTCGCCGCCCTTGAACCCATTCCGAAAGAAATTACCGATGCTTACATTGCCAGGTTTCAGCCGGCTCTGGAGATCATCTCAACGCAGGTCGCGCAGTTCCAGTCAGCCTATGCGTCGGGTAACTATCAGGGCAATGATATGGCCACACTGGCCGCGGCGGTTCTGGACGAATTGGGTGGAAGCCTGAGCGCCGACGGGTTCGCAAAGCTGGGTATAAGCTTGCAATCCCCCCAGGTATTCTACGCAATGGGCGTATTTCCCGTCATGCGGCTTGGATTAAACGATACACAGGCGCTGCGTGACGCAATCACGCGCGTTGAATCCAAAATGGGCTTTGAAATGCCCGCCAGGGAATTCAATGGCACCGCTTACTGGCGCGTGACAGAAGCAGGCATGCCGCTTGGGCTTTACATTGCCATTGTCGATGGGCAACTGGTTCTCAGTGCCTTTCCTGTCGCTGCCGAAGCCAGTTTGCTGGCTGCTTTTCTGGGCCAGGAAATGCCAGCACAAAGTATGGCTTCCAGCAATGCCCTGGCCATCATGAACAGCAGCAAAGGCTATACCGATTATGGTTCCGGCTTTATTGACCTGCAAAAACTGGCCAATGAGCTATTGAACCCCGACAGTGCCACACGCGCCTACCTCGGTCCGGGTACAGACCCCCACTTCCCGAGCCTGGACGCCGTATGTACGGCCGAAGTGAAATCAATTCTCAAAAAAGCGCCACGCATGACTGTCGGCACAACCGCACTGACGACCAACGAAATAGCCGTGCGTTATGAACTGGAAATTGAAAAAGGCCTGGCAGGTAGTCTGGCCAGACTTGTTTCTGACGTGCCCGTGGCCGCTGACGGTGACCACCTTTTATCCGGATCACTGGCCGTTAATGTCGGCAGGTTGCGTAGCTTTATACTTGACAAGGCCAGCGCCATCGTCGCAACACCGTATCAATGCGAAGCACTGCAAAAATTAAACCAGGGTGCGACGGATCTGGTAGCACAGCTCAATACCCCGATGCCGCCATTTGTCAACAACCTGATGGGTGCACGTATCCAGATAGATGACTTTAACCCGACGGCGACAATCCCTGAGGGTACCGGACTGGTAGCCCTCCATGTGGATAAACCCGAGATGTTTGTCGGTCTGGCCAGCATGATGATCCCCGGGTTCGACCAACTTGACCTTGCTAACCAAACCGAGCCGGTCAGGATACCGGCAGACATGCTGCCGATCCAGGGCGTCGAAGTATTCGCATTGCTGGGCGACAGCGCAATCGGTGCAGCGATCGGCCCGCAACAAGTCAAAGAACTGGGGGCATTCATGGCCGCCAAAGCCCAGCAAAACGGAACCTTTTTCTCTGTCTCTTATGATCTGGCGCGCCAGGCGGAGATTCAGGCTGATATGTCACAGAAATGGTCACAGAAATGGAACAATGATGCCGACGGGCAGGCGTCTTCCGTCAACGCGCTTTCCGAGGCACTCAGGAAGTCCTATATTTCCATGTTGGGGCGCTCCCGTCTTGATATGCGCTTTACCGGGGACGGACTGGTCATCGACAGCCGCACGACCTTTCGGTAGGCGGGAGAAGGTTGGAGGTCAATAACGGAAATGTTTTATTTTCTCGCCTTTCTGACCCAGCTCAGTCATGGCCTCAATGCCGATTTGCAGGTGCAGGTCCACCCAGTTAGCCGTCACCAGCTTGTCAGATTTCTCGGTTTTTACACCATCAGGTGTTACCGGCACATCTGAAACAAGCAACAGCGCGCCATGTGCAATTGCATTGGCGTGGCCGACGATAAACAGTGTTGCTGTTTCCATGTCAATGCCAATACAGGTCATATCATGCAACCTCTGATGGAACTCCATGTCATGCTCCCACACCCGGCGGTTGGTGGTATAGATCACGCCAGTCCGGTAATCAACACCGTGTGCCAGTATTTTGTCTGAAACAAACTTGTGCAATTTGAACGATGGCAAGGCCGGTACTTCGGGTGGAAAATAATCGTTGCTGGTGCCCTCGCCACGGATGGCAGCAATCGGCAATATGAAATGGCCAATTTCGGTAGATTTCTTCAGGCCACCACATTTCCCCAAAAATAGCACGCCTTTTGGCGACACGGCCATCAGCAGATCCATGATAGTTGCCGCATTACTTGAACCAATACCGTAGTTGATAATGGTCAACCCCGCCGCATTGGTAGCGGCCTGCATAGCACGGTCTGCACCAAAAATTTTGCACTCAAATATCTCCGCAAAACGGCGCACATAATTTCCGAAGTTTGTCAGCAGAATATACTCACCGAAATTCTCCAGTGGCATTCCGGTGTATCGCGGTAGCCAGTTGCGGGCGATCTGAGGCTTGGTTGGCATATTACTCAGCATATTACTCATAGTGCTCCTTTTCCACGTTTGCCGCGGTGAGTACTTCACGCGCAAACGGCACCGTAATTCGCCGCTTGCTGATCAAAGCCGCACGCTGCAGGTTTTCAACGGCCCGGATCAGTGCAACCATGCTCCGCTCATGCCGTTTCAACAGGTACTGCTGAACTTCCGCAGGCAGGCTGATACCCAGCGCATCGCTATGTAATTTTATGACGGCCAGTTTATCCTGATCCTCAAGCGGCACCAACTGCAGGCGTAAGCCCCAGGCCAGCCTTGAGGCCAGATCAGGCAAGCCCAGATTCAGGGCCGACAGCCGTTCACGACTACCAATGACCAGCCGTCCATTGGATTCCCTGATGCGGTTGAAACAATGAAACAGGGCTTCCTCCCAGGCCGCGTCACCGGCAATGGCATGCAGGTCATCCACACACACAAGTTCCAGTTTTTCAAGTCCCTGCAGGGATGCAATTGCGTCTTTCGGCAGCGTTCCCAATGCGAGATAGAAGGCGCGCCCCCCGCGTTCGCGGGTTTCATGGCACAAGGCGTTGAGTAAGTGAGTTTTACCGCTGCCCCGTCTACCCGACAGAAAGACATGTGAACCCGGTTCATCCACAACCTGTTTAAGGGCCCTGACAACTGCCTCGTTCGGCCCTGCAACATAATCGTCAAAACGACAATCACGCCGGGGCATCAGTTGCAATGGAATTTGCGACGAGAACAACATGATTTTTCAGCCGTCTCCGCCCGCAGACGAATTGTAGAGATCGCTTTGCCGGTATTTTTGCTGTGCGTGGTGCACCAGGACGTTGAGTGCGGCGGCCACCGGCAACGCCAGCAATATTCCCAGGAACCCGAATAATCGTCCGCCAGCTAACACCGCAAAGATAACTGTCACCGGATGCAAGCCGATCCGGTCGCCTACCAGTTTCGGTGTCAGGTACATGCCTTCAGCAGACTGGCCGACGGCGAACACGAGCAGCACCATCACCAGGTGGATCCAGTCCTGGAACTGGAAAACAACCGCACCCGCTGCCACCAGCACACCGACAATTGAGCCTAAGTAAGGCACTATACTGAGCAAGCCGGCTCCCATCCCTATCAAAACCGCCAGTTCGACGCCGACCAGCGACAAGCCGATGGAATAAATCACCCCCAGTGCCAACATGACCATTAATTGCCCACGGAAGAACGCACCCAGTACTTCATCCATTTCAGACACCAGAGCGCTGATTTCACCTTCCAGGCTGCGTGGCAATAAATCGCGTATGCCGCGCACCAGCAAATCCCAGTCCCGCAACAGGTAAAAGGTAACCACCGGAATCAAAACAAGCTGTGTCAACAAGGTTGCCACAGCCATGCCGCCACGCGAGATAAAGTCAATAACGCTAAAAGCAGCCGTCCCGATTTCCTTCCAGTACGCCTTCAGCATATCGGTAAACTGGGCCGGATCGAAGCCCGTCAACACGAATCCTGTTTTGCTTGCCAGCCAGGGCAGCGCCGTGGTGGAAAACCATTCAATCCAATCCGGCAAGCGCTCAACCAGCAAGCGAATCTGGTCGACCAGCAATGGAATCAGAATCAATGAAATCACGATTAGCAGCGACAGCAGCAGGACAAAAACACTACTGACAGCCAGCGACCTGGCAACTTTCCAGCGCCATATAGATGCCTTCTCAAGGCGGTCAACCAGCGGATCACCGAAATAAGCCAACACGGCAGAAATGGCAAAAGGCGTAATCACCGGCGCCAATAAATAGACCAGCCAGCCGGCGGCAAGCAGCAATGCCAATAAAAACCAGTTACGTGAGTCAGTTGTCATTTGAGAACGCCCCCTAACGTAAATACTCATATTCATAGTCGCTACCGGCGCTTGCAGGCAACAATACTGAACCACGGATAAAGGCTTCGTCCAGGTATTCCGGCGCAGCGTTAAGCTGTACGCGGAAAAGTACAGTACCCGGCTCTGCTGCGATTACGTCTACAGCGGTAACCGGACTCAGGCCCTGCAAGTACTGCAGGCTGCGCGCATAGTCAGCGGCACTGAGCAATTGACCAACCG